>JBFMAS010000025.1:0-7363 GCA_040755575.1 Thermodesulfobacteriota bacterium | reverse complement strand
GCGGAGGTCGGCCGGCACGAGGTTGCCCGCCTCGAGCAGGACGACGTCCCCCGCGACGAGCTCGCGCGCCGGCAGCTCGCGGATGCGGCCCTCGCGCCGCACCCGAACGATCGGCACGGCGAGGCGCTTGAGCGCCGCCATGGCCCGCTCCGCGCGGTACTCCTGGACGAAGCCCAGGAGCGCGAACAGGACGACGATCGCGAGGATGGCGACCGACTCCTGCCACTTGCCGAGCGCCGCGGATCCGAGCGCCGCTGCCGCCAGCAGCAGCACCATCGTCGCGGTGAGCTGCTCCCAGAGGATGCGCAGCGGCGTACGCGACGAGCGCTCGTCGAGCTCGTTGGGGCCGTCGGCGGCGAGCCGCCGCGCGGCCTCCGCGTCGCTCAGCCCGCGCGCCGCGTCGGCGCCGAGCCGCTCGAGCACGCCGGCGCTGCCGGCCTCGTGCCACGCCGGCGGCACGAAGAGCGGCGCGGTCGGGCGTGCCGCGCCTGCGCGGGATCGGGCGTCTCGGGCCTCGGGCGACGTCTCCATGACGGTCATGGCGCCCACCGTAGCCGCGCGCGTCATTTAGACAAGAAAGATAATTTAGATCGGATCCATCGGTTTTTGGTGAGGCAGCACTCAGCCGAACAGCTTCTCGCGCGCCGCCTCGCAGACGGCCACCACGGCCGGATGCTTGAGGCGCCGCTCGTGCGACACCGCGTAGAAGCGCTCGCGCACGGCGTCGACGCGCCCGACGACGCCGACGCCGTACTGCCGCCGCACCTCGGCCTCGATCACCGAGGGGGCGGGGAACACGCCAGCGCCCGCTTGACCGAAGGCCTTCAGCAGGGCGCCGTCCTCGAACTCGCTGACGATCTGCGGGCGATGGCCCGTGCTCTCGAACCACTGCTCGAGCGAGCGTCGCAGCACGGTGCCCTCGGCCGGCAGCAGCATGGGCGCACCCCGCAGCGACGCCGGGAACCGCCGCCGGAAGCGTGCCGCCAGCGCGGGCGCCGCGAAGAACGTGATCCCGCATTCGCCGAGCAGGTGGTGGAACGCCTTCACGCTGGTCGTCGCCCCCACCGGCGTGTCGACCAGCAGCAGATCGAGCTTGTGCAGCGCGAGCTCCGCGAGCAGCGGCTCCGGCTTGCCTTCGCGGCAGACGATGTGCACGGGCTGTGCGAGCTTCCGCACCGGCTCGAGCAGCCGGTAGACGACGAGCTTCGGCAGGACATCCGCGACGCCGACCGAGAGGCGCATGACGCGTCCGCTCGAGCGCTGGCGCACCACGTCGAGCAGCTCGCGTCCCAGCGCGAAGATCTCGTCGGCGTAGCGGTACACCTCCCGGCCGACGTCGGTCAGCGCGAGGTGGCGCCCCGAGCGCACGAAGAGCTTCTCGCCGAGCGCCTGCTCGAGCAGGTGGATCTGCGTGCTGACGGTGGGCTGCGCGAGCCGCAGCTCCGCGCTCGCGCGCGTGACGCTGCCTTCGCGCGCGACCATCCAGAAGTAGAGCAGGTGGTGATAGTTGAGCCATTCCACGACGAGCCCCTCCGGCGCGACCGCGCTGTCCACTCGATTCTGATTTTCCGAATCGTTCGCGATCATTATCTATTTGTTCTCATCGTCGGCCAAGCCTAGCGTGGAGCCCACGGACACGCAGCACGCGTCCGGGAAAGGCGGGAACCGACGACGGCAACGAGCGAGACGACCCGGCTCGACGCGCGCCTCGTGTCACGCGCCGCGCGGCGCGCGGAGCTGGCGCTAGGGCGCTTCGGCAACGGCGTCGCACACGTCGTGCTCAGGGAGCGCGACGGCCGACGCGACGCGGGCCGGTGCCGCACGCTGGTCGGCGTCGTGCGGTTCGGCGCCGTGTCGGTCGAGGAGGCGCCGGCATGAACTGTCCACGATGCGAGGACGCGGTGCTGGAGGAGCGCGACCGCGAGGGCGTGGTGGTCGACGCCTGCCGATCGTGCCGCGGCGTGTGGCTCGATCGGGGCGAGCTCGAGCGCTTGATCGCACGGGCCACCAGCGACTACGACGAGCTCGATCGCTTCCACGGCGAGCGTCGCCGCGACGCCCGGCGCGGGGACGACCTGCACGAGCGCTGCCGGGAGCACGAGCGCCGCGGTCACGGCCCTCCCCGCCGCAAGCGCTGGTTCGAGGCGCTCGGCGACATCTTCGACTGATCGCCGGCGTCGTCCGACGCGGCGACGCCGCCCCTACAGGAGCTGACGCTTCTTCGCCTCGCGCTCGAGGTCGTCGCGGAACGCCGGATCGGCGATCGAGATGATGAGCTCCGCGCGCTCACGCGTCGAGCGGCCTTTCAGGTCGACGACGCCGTGCTCGGTCGCGAGGTAGTGCACGTCCATGCGCGGGTCGGTGACGACGCCGTCGAGGCGCGGCACGACGCGCGACACCGTCCCGCCGTGCGCCGTCGAGTGGAAGGCGAGAAAGGACTTGCCGCCGTGCGAGCGGTACGCGCCGCGGACGAAGTCGTGCTGGCCGCCGACGCCGCTGAACTCGTGGTGGTCGAGGAACTCCGCGTTCACCTGCCCGTACAGGTCGACCTCGAGGATGCTGTTGATCGAGACCGCGTGGTCGTTGGCCGCGATGCTCGCGGGATCGTTCGTCACGCTGCACGGCTGGCCTTCGAGCGCCGGGTTGTCGTGCATGAAGTCGTAGAACGCCTCGTCGCCGATCGCGAGGGTGAACACGTGCTTGCGGCGAAACGTGCGCTTGCGCGTGCCGGTGACGACGCCGCTCTGGACGAGCCGCATCATCCCCGGCGTCAGCAGCTCGGTGTGGATGCCGAGCTCCCTGCGGTCGGCGAGGCAGGCCGCGACGGCGTCGGGCACGCCGCCGATGCCGAGCTGGAGCGTCGCGCCGTCGCCGATCAGCGCCGCGATCCGCTCGCCGATCGCATGGTCGACGTCGCTCGGCGCGCGCGGCGCGAACGCAGCGAGCGGTGCCGTGTGCTCGACGATCGCGTCGATTTCGGACACGTGCAGCATGGTGTCGCCGAGCGTGCGCGGCATGCGCTCGTTGACCTCGACGATCAGCCGCTTCGCGCTGCGTGCCGCGGCAGCCGAGTAGCCGATGCACGTGCCGAGGCTCAGGTAGCCGAAGCGGTCCATCGGCGAGACGGTCACGAGAAACGCGTCGAGCGCGATGCTCTCCTCGAAGAGCCGCGGGATCTGGTGCAGGTTCGCCGGCACGTAGTCGACGCTCGCCGCGCTGCCCGACGCCTCGATGAGCTTGCGGTCGCCGGCGGTGAGGAAGGTCGGCCGCGGCCGGATCACGCCGAGCAGCTCGGGGACGAGCAGGCTCTCGCACAGCGGCGCGATGGCGTACGTGTAGTAGACGGCGAGCTCGCGGACGTCGCCGGCGCGGGCGCGCGCGCCGAGCGCTGCGAGCAGCGCGGGCGGCTGCACGGTCGCGACGCCGAAGCCGATCGCGCCGCGCGGCGCAATCGTCGCGACGGCGCTCTCGGGCGTCGTCAGCTTGCGGCGGTACTCCGCGAGGAAGTCCATCGCATCGCCTTGTGACGCGGCCGCACGCGCGGCGCAACCGGGTCGGAGCGCGGCTGGCGTCCCCGGCGCCCGCATTGCATCATGCCGCAGCGTGCGAGGGGGCTCGCGCGAGGAGGCGACAGATGGCTGAGCGCATCGGCATCGTTCCGTTCTGGAAGGGCTACGACCGCAGGGAGGTGCTGCGCGCGGCGCGGCTCGCCGACGAGCTCGGCTACCACTCGATCTGGATCCCGGAGGCCTGGTCGTACGAGCAGTTCCAGCTCCTCACCGAGGTGGCGCTCGCGACCGAGCGGCTCAAGCTCGCGACCGGCATCGCGAACGTCTTCAGCCGCTCCGCCGGGCTGCTCGCGATGAGCGCGGCGACGCTCGACGAGATCTCGGAGGGCCGCGCCATCCTCGGCCTCGGCACGAGCGGCAAGAACGTGGTCGAGAACTTCCACGGCGTCAAGTATGAGAAGCCGCTCACGCGGCTCAAGGAGACGATCCAGATCGCGCAGGCGCTGTGGCGCGGCGAGCGCCTGACGCCGGAGATGAGCACGCTGTTCGACGCGCGGCACTTCAAGCTCGAGATGAAGCCGCTGCGCCCGAAGATCCCGGTCTACGTGGCCTCGCTGCAGGAGAAGGCGATCCGCGAGGTCGGCCGCATCGCGGACGGCTGGGTGCCGACCTTCTGGCCGTACCGTCACCTGAGGGACGGCATCGCGCTGCTCGCGGAGGGGGCGCGCAAGGCGGGACGCGACCCGCAGGAGCTCGACGTCGCGCCGTTCGTCGCCGTGATCCCGCTGCCGGACGCCGCGACGGCGGGCGCGATGATCAAGCCGCTGGTGTCGTTCTACATCGGCGGCATGGGCGTCTACTACCACGCGCTGTTCTGCCGCTACGGCTTCGAGGAGAACGCGAACCAGGTGCGCGACCTGTACAACGCGGGCGATCGCAAGCAGGCCGCCGCGGCGGTGAGCGACGAGCTGATCGACGCGATCGCGATCTGCGGCCCGCCCGAGCACTGCCGCGACAAGCTCGCCGAGTGGCGCGAGAACGGCATGGGCATGGCGCTCCTCAACCTGCCGACCGGCGCGCCCTACGAGGTCACCGAGCAGATGCTGCGCGCGCTCGCGCCGGGGCGCTGAGACCGTCGATGCCGCCAAACGACCTCGCCGCCGACACCGCCGTCACCCGCCTGCGCGTCGCCCCCGGCTGGTACACCGCGACGCTGCCCGACGCGTGGAGCTTCCGCACGCCGTCGGGCGGCGTGCTGATGACGGTCGCGATGCGCGCCATGCAGGAGGAGCTCGACGACCCGGAGCTGCGGCCGATCTCGGCGAACACCCACTTCTGCTCGCCCGTGCCCGCGGGGCCGCTCGAGGTGCGGGTCGAGGTGCTGCGCCACGGCGGCGCCGCGGCGCAGCTCCGCGCGCAGCTCTCGTCGACCAGCATGCCGGGGCCCGGGCTCGAGGTGAGCGCCACCTTCGGCCGCGACCGCACGGGGGTCGACGTGCTCGACAGCGAGCCGCCCGGCGTCCCGCCGCCCGACCAGGCCGTGCCCATGGACGATCCCGACGGCATCGACCGCCGGCTCCGGCCGTCGTTCTTCGCGAACCTCGAGACGCGGCTCGCGCTCGGGCACCCGTGGTGGATGGGCGGCGACTGGCAGCCCGGTCCGGCGCGCATCGCGCGCTGGTTCCGCTACCGGATCCCGCAGCGCCTGCCCGACGGTCGCCTCGACCCGTTCGCGCTGCCGCCGATCGCCGACACCATGCCGCCGGCTCTCAAGCAGAAGCTCGGCCCCGAGCACCCGCCCTTCCACGCCCCGAGCCTCGACCTCACGGTGCACTTCCTCGAGGACACCCGGTCCGAGTGGATCCTGACCAACGTGCACGCCCGGCGTGCGCGGGCCGGCTACGCGACCGCGAGCGCCGAGATCTGGGACGAGCGCGGCCGCTTGCTCGCCTTCGCGACGCAGACCATGATGCTGCGCCGCGTGCCCGAAACACGGCCGTGACGGCTCGTGCCGCCGTGAGGCAGGTCGCGGAAGCGCGACACGTGAAGGAGAGAGAGGGAAGACCGCATCCCGCCGGCGCGGGATCGGGATGGGACCGGCTCGAGCGGGTCGAGCGCTGGCTGCGCACGCACCCGCGCCACGTCGGCGCCGCGGTCGCGGCCACCATGCTCGCGACGCTGCTCGTGCAGGACACGGTCGACGAGCACCTCTGGCTGGTCTTCACCTACGCCTTCCCGGTCGCGCTCGCGGGCTACGGCCTCGGCCTGCAAGGCGGCGTCGCCGCGGCGCTCGTCGCCGCCGCGTTTCTCTACGACCACGCGGTCCGGACGCTCGGCATCGAGGACACGGTGTTCGTCCTGGCGACCCGGCTGGCGGGCAGCCTGGCGGTCGCGCTGCTGTGCGCGCTCGCCTCCTCGACGGCGCGCGCCCGCGAGCAGTACATCGCGAGCCGCGCGCGCCTCGCGCAGCTCCAGGAGGACCTCGTGGCCGCGTTCGCGCACGACATCCGCTCGCCGCTGAGCGCGATCCTCGGCTACGCCGCCATGCTGCGCGAGGAGACCGAGGGCGGCGTTCCACCGGGGGAGCTGGTGTCCGGTCTGCGGCGGATCGAGGCGAACGCGCTGCACGTCGACGACATGATCGAGGAGATGCTGAGCGTCGAGCAGGCGGACGGCGCGGTGCGGAACGTGGTGACGAGCTTCACCGCCGACGAGCTGCTCGATCGGCTCCGCGGGGAGCTCGCCCCGATCGCGCGCGGCCGCGAGCAGCAGGTGGCGTGGCTCGTGGCGCCCGGCACGCCGCCGCTCGAGACCGACCGCCGCAAGCTGCTCTCGGTCGTGCGCAACCTGGTCGGCAACGCGCTCAAGTACGCGCCCGGCTCCGCCGTCACGGTGAGCGTGCGCTACGACGCCGCCACCGGCACGCACCGCATCGAGGTCGGCGACCAGGGCCCGGGCATCCCGCGCGACGCTCTGCCGCACCTGTTCGACCGCTTCTATCGGGTCGGCGGAGCCCGCGACGCGGAGGGCTTCGGCCTCGGCCTGTTCATCGTCAAGCGGATGATGGACATGCTGGGCGGCGAGGTGTCCGTGCGCAGCGAGCTCGGTCGCGGCAGCCGCTTCCTGCTCGTCGTGCCGCGCCTGCATCCGGAGCCGGCCGTCGTCGCCGAGGCGCGGGCGTCGTGAGCGCCGTCGGCGGCGAGATCGCGGAGCAGCTCAACCGGAGCTGCCGCTGCATCACCGTCGACCGCAACGCGCTCGCGGCGCGGCTCGGGTCCGGCCCCGACACGGCGGGCCTCTACCGCTCGATCTGCGAGAACCAGCCGAACCTGTTCGCGAGCCTGCCCGTGTTCGTGTCGCGGGCGCACGTCGAGCGCATGCGCGAGGTGATCGCCGCGGCCGAGCGCGCGCTCGCGACGCCGGCGGTACGCGAGGCCGTCCTGGCCTGGGCGCCCGACGTGGCCCGCATGGAGGTGAAGCCGCGCGGCGTCTTCCTGGGCTACGACTTCCACCTCGGGCCCAGCGGTCCGAAGCTCATCGAGATCAACACCAACGCCGGCGGAGCGCTGCTCAACGCGGCGCTGGGCGCCGCGCAGAAGGCGTGCTGTGTCGAGGTCGAGCTGCTGATGTCGAGCGCGCTCGAGAGCGGCTCGCCGGGCTTCTCGGCCTTCGAGGACGAGGTGCTGCGGATGTTCCGCGAGGAGTGGCGTCTCGCGCGCGGCGGGCGGCCGCTCGAGAGCGTCGCGATCGTCGACGACGAGCCGGCGGCGCAGTACCTGCACCCGGAGTTCCTGCTCTTCCGCCAGCTCTTCGAGCGCGGCGGGCTGCGCGCGGTGGTGCTCGATCCCGGCGAG
>JBFMAS010000024.1:0-6355 GCA_040755575.1 Thermodesulfobacteriota bacterium | reverse complement strand
CGAGACCTGAGTATCGGTTTGGCGCGCGCTTTTGAAGCGCGCCCAACCGAGCGGCGGCTAGCAGGAGCGGGCGCGCAGGCGGCTGTCCACGCGCTGCGCCGTCGCGACGATCGCGGCATCGAGGAACTCGCCGCAAGCCGCTTGCCATGCGTCGACGAGCCCGCGCGGCCGTCCGACGACGCTCGAGTCGAAGCTCACGCCGAGCGACAGCCAGCGATCGAAGCGCTGCGCGCCGACCGCGAGCCCGGTCGCGCCGCCGCCCGCCGTGAGCGGGTAGATGCGCTGCACCCGCGCGCCGGCGAGCGTGCGCGCGCGCAGCGGCAGCTCCCTGTACGCGAGCTCGACGTCGTAGCGCGGCGCCGTGCGCGGCGCGATGCCCTGCGAGAGCGCGAGCGGCAGCGCCGTCATCGCACCGGCGAGCGCCTTCATCGCCGCGAGGCGCGCCTCGCCGCCGAGCGCCGCGAGCAGATCGTGGAAGTGCGCGGCCCGGCGCAGCGGGTCCTTCTCCTCGATCGGCAGCAGCATGCCGGCGACGCGCGACTCCGGCAGCGACACGAGCGCGCGCAGGTTCGCCGGCAGTACGCCGTGCTGGTCCTGCTCGAGGCGCGCGAGCGCACCCGAGGAGATCGACAGCAGCACGTCCTCGAGCGCGAGGCCGAGCGGACGGCGGACGGCGTCGAGCGCCGCGAGGGGCAGGTCGACCAGCGCCAGCGCGCGCGGCGTCGACACGCTGCCGAGCAGCGCGCCCGGCGCGCTCTCGGCGAGACGCTCGGTCACCAGCGCACCGAGCGAGCGTGCCGCGCGCAACGCCGCGGCCGCGAGCTCCGCGGACCAGGCCCCGGCGTCGCGTCTCGTCGCGCCGAGGGTCGCGCGGGCGAGCTCACCGGAGAGAAGCGCCGTCTCGCGCGCGGTCCGCAGCAAGCCGAGCGCCGACTGGCGCAGCGCCGCGGCCCGCGGCACCAGCGCGTCCAGCGACTCGACGAGCGCGAGCATCGGATTCGATGCCTCGCCGGACGCCTCCTCGGTCTCGTCGTGCTCGTCGAGCAGCGACGCGAGCAGTCCCCCGCACAGGCCCGCGCGCTCGAGCGTGGGCGCGAGCTTGACCAGCACCAGCGAGCGCGCGTCGCCCTCGAGGACGTGCACCTCCCAGGGAGGGGCCTGCCGCGCGAGCGGCTGGAAGAAGCGCTGGGTCGCGGTGCCGAGCAGGTCGCGGTCGTTGCCGAGCCGCTCCCAGCGCAGATGGTACGAGAGATCGAAGCCTTGCTCGACCCAGTCGGCCGAGAGCCGCCCGCGACGCTTGACGCGCCTGCGACGAAGCCGCGGGTGCCTGTCGATCGCTCGCGACAGCGCGTCGACGACGTCGGGGTGGCAGGGCGCGCCGCGCAGCATCACGATGCTGCCCGCGCTGGATCGGCGAGAAAGCCGCCGTACCTCGTGACCTCCTCGCTCGAAGGAAAACGTCTCGATCGATGAAGTCATAGAGCGTCGCCTTATCACACGCGCCCGAGACCGGAACAAGGCGGTTTCGAGCGTCAAGCTGCGGTTGCGACGCGATTTCTCGCGCCCGTCACACGACCGTCAGGTGAAGCGCTCGCGACCTCGCTTGCGCAGCTCGGCGACGGCGCGACGGACGTCCTGGGCGCGGTCCTTGCTGCACACGAGCACACCATCCCGCGTGATCGCGACGATCACCTTGTCGACTCCGACGAGCGCGACCGCGATCTCTTCACCGGCTTCGTTGAAAACGATCGAGTCGTGCACGTCGACCAGCACGGCGTCGCCCTCGACGACGTTGCGCTCCCCGTCGCTCGCGCGCGTCCGCTCGAGCGCGTCCCACGCGCCGACGTCGTCCCAGGGGAAGTCCGCCGGCACCACCCACACGTTGTCGGCGCGCTCCATGAGCCCGACGTCGACCGAGACGTCCGCCAGCGGCAGGAACGCTTCACGAAGCGTGCCGGACGAGCGGCTCGCGAGCGCCTCCACCATCGCGCGCTGCGCCGCGGCGAGGTCGCCCATGTGGCGCGTCAGGCCGTGCAGAAAGGTCGACACGCGCCAGAAGAACATGCCGCTGTTCCAGTAGTGGCGGCCCGACTTCGCGTACGTCTCCGCGGTCGCCTCGTCCGGCTTCTCGCGGAAACGGACGACGCGCAGCGGTGCACGCGCCTCGCCGTGCGCGGCGCCGCCCGTCCGGTCGGACGGCGCCACCTCGATGTAGCCGTAGCCGGTCTCCGGGCGCGTCGGCACGACGCCGATCGTGACGAGCGCGTCCTCCGTCGCCGCGAAGTCGAGCGCGCGGGCGACGGTCGCGCGGAAGCGCTCGGGCTCGCCGATCTGATGGTCCGCGGTGAGCACCGCCATCACCATGTCCGCCGGATCGCCGTGCAGCCGCTCGAGATGCGCCGCCGCGAGCGCGAGGCACGCCGCGGTGTTGCGCTTCTCGGGCTCGGCGAGGACGTTCTCGCGCGGCAGCGAGGGCAGGGCGGCGGCGATCGGCTCCGCGAGCAGCTCGCTCGTCGCGATGACGATGTTCTCGCGCGGGATCAGCGGCGCGATGCGCTCGATCGCCTCCTCGAGCATCGACAGCTCGGGATCGGTCAGGCGTAGCAGCTGCTTCGGGCGGGCGCGGCGGCTGGCCGGCCAGAAGCGCTCGCCCGAGCCCCCGGCCATGATGACGGCGAAGCGACGCATCCGTCACCCTTACCATGGGGCCGCGCGATGCACCTTGGGCCGCGCCGGTGCGCGCGGCCGGTGCGCGCCCGCCGTTGGCCGATTGACGCTCGGCCGCGATCCTGCGACGCACACCGGCATGGATGACGCCACGCGCCGGCTCGCGGAGATGCTCCTCGAGCGCTCGTTCCTGGAAAACCACGACAAGCCCTTCCTGCTCGCGTCGGGCAAGACGAGCCCGTTCTACTTCGAGTGCTCGCTCACCACGACGTGGCCGCCGGCGATGCCGCTCATCGGCAAGCTCGTCTTCGAGCGCATCCGCGGCAAGGTGAAGGCGGTCGGCGGCCCGACCATGGGGGCCGACCCGATCTCCGCCGCGGTCGCCTACTACAGCGCGACGGTCGGCGAGCCGATCCCGTGGTTCAGCATCCGCAAGACGGCGAAGGACCACGGCACCGGCGGCCTCCTCGAGGGCAGCGCGCCCGCACCGGGCGAGCCGGTCGCGCTGGTCGACGACGTGCTGACGCGCGGCGGCGCGATGCTCGACGGCCTGCGTGCCGCACGCGAGTCGGGTCTCGCGGTCGCGGTCGCCGTCGTGCTGCTCGACCGCGAGGAGCAGGACGGGCGCGCGCGCGTCGAGGCGGCGTGCCGCGAGGTCGGCGCCGAGTTCGTCGCGCTGCTCAGCAAGAGCGACGTCGACGCGGTGCGCGCGGCGCGCGACGCGGCCGCGCCCGGTCGGCCGCGGTAGGGCGCGAGGCGAGCGCGAAACGTGTGCGTCGCATCGATGCCGACGGAGGCCCTGAGCGCCGCTTGACGTCGCGCCCCGGCGCCGGGACAAGGGCCGCCGTGCCGCGCGTCCGTAGAGCCGCCGTCATCCTCGTGCTCGCCGCCGCGTGTGCGGCCGTGCTCGCGGCTGCCGCTCCGTCCGGCGCGGCGTCGTTTCGCGGCACGGTGGTCAGGATCCGCGACGGCGACAGCGTCGACGTGCTGCGCGACCGGCGTCCGGTGAAGGTGCGCGTGCTCGGCGTCGACGCGCCGGAGCGCGGCCAGCCGTTCTCGGCGCGCGCCAAGTCCTTCACCGCCGACCTGGTCGGCGGCCGCGAGGTGCTGGTCGAGGTGAAGGACGTCGACCGCTACGGGCGCATCGTCGGCGACGTCGTGCTCGACGACGGCCGCCGTCTCGGGCGCGAGCTGGTGCGGGCCGGGCTCGCCTGGCACTACCGGCGCTACTCGAGCGATCCCGAGCTCGCGCGGCTCGAGGGTGAGGCACGGAGCGCGCGGCGCGGCCTCTGGGCGGACCCGCATCCCACGCCGCCGTGGGCGTACCGCGACGCGCGACGCGGCAGGCCGCACCGCCGGCGCGGTCAGGCTCCGAGCGCGCCGCAGAGCTCGTTGCGCAAGAGCGTCCCCGGCAGCGCGCCGGTGTGCTCGCCGCCGCGCATCAGCACCTGGCCGTTGACGATCGTCGCCTCGTAGCCGGTCGCGGCCTGCGACAGGTGGGGCGCGGACGCCGGGAACTCGTGCTTCAGCACGGGCAGCTCGACGTCTACCCGGTCGAGGTCGATGACGTTCAGGTCGGCGTACGCCCCGCGGCGGATCAGGCCGCGTCCCTGCAGGCCCCACATCAGCGCCGGGTCGAAGGTCAGCTTGCGCACCGCGCGCTCGAGCGTGAGCAGCTTCCGCTCGCGCACCCAGTAGGCGAGCAGGAAGGTCGCGAAGCTCGCGTCGCAGGTCTGGCTGGTGTGCGCGCCGGAGTCGCCGAGGCCGATGCCGGTCAGCGGGTGCTCGAGCATCGCCGCCGCCGCGTCGAGGTCCGGGTTGTAGAGCGGCACGATGAAGAAGCCGCGCAGGTCGGACGCGAGGACGTGGTCGAGGATGACCTGGCCGACCTCCTTGCCGGTATGCTGCGCGATGCCGACGACGCTGCGCTCTGGTGTCGTCTCGTAGGCCTTGACGCCCTCGCCGACGAGCGGGAAGACGTGCGCGAGCGTCGCCATGCCGCCGAGGATGTCGCCGCTCGCGCCGCGGATGCTGTCGAGCAGCCTGGCCTGCACGGCGGGGTCGCGCAGCGCCGCGCGCTGCTCCGCGAGCGGCTTGCCGATCAGCTCGAAGCCCGCCGGGAACACGGTGAGCGGCGAGATCGACGTGCCGAAGCCCATCAGGATGCCGACGCTGCGCACCGCGACCTGCGGCACGAGCCGCGCACCCTGCGCGTTCGCCCGCTCGACCTTGGCCAGGACGTCGCGCCACACCTCGGGGTAGGCCAGGTTCTGGATCAGCCCGAAGCTGATCGGGCGCGCGCTGTCGAGCGCGACCGGCACCATCCACTCGTAGTCGCGGTCGAAGCCGTGCGCGTCCTCGCCGGCGGCACCGTAGGGCACGATCTCGAACACGCCGGTTCCCGACTCGGCCAGCGCGCGCCCGATCGTGTCGAGCTCGCGGCGGTCGGCGAAGGTGCCGGGCACCGGGTCCCAGGCGGGCGTGCGGTGCATGGTCGTGCGGCCGCTCGCGAAGCCGAGCGCGCCGGCGCGCATCGCGTCGACGATCGCGCGGTGCATCAGCGCGAGCTCCGCGTCCGAAGCGGGAGCGTCGGTCGCGCCCTTCTCGCCCATCGCCCAGATGCGCAGCGGCGCGTGGCTCAGGTGCGCGCCGACGTTGATCCCGAGCCGGCTCGTCGCGAGGTGCTCGAGGTACTCCGGGAAGCTCTCCCAGCGCCACGCGATGCCTTCCTTCATCGCGGCGCGCGGCACGTCCTCGACGCCCTCCATGAGGAACATCAGGTAGTCGCGGTCCTCGGGCTTGCACGGCGCGAAGCCGACGCCGCAGTTGCCGACGATCGCCGAGGTGACGCCGTGCAGGTTCGACGGCGAGCCGAGCGGATCCCACGTGATCTGCGCGTCGAGGTGGGTGTGGACGTCGACGAAGCCCGGCGTCACCACCTTGCCCCGCGCATCGATCACCTCGCGCGCGGCGCCGTCGTGCCGGCCGATGCCCGCGATGCGGTCGCCCGCGACGATGACGTCCGCCGTGTAGGCGGGACCGCCGCTGCCGTCGACGATCGTCCCTCCACGGACCACCAGATCGGCCTTCATCGCGTGACTCCCTCCACCGGCGGCTGCCGTGCCGGTGCGGCGACTGTACCAGACGTTACAGTGGCGGCACAGCGTGCCGGCGCCGCGTCAGCGAGCGAGGTCGGCGGCGACGCGCGGCCAGCAGGCGCGCGCGGCGTCGCTCAGCCGCGGCAGGTGGCGCGGTACGTCGGCGAGCCACGCATCCTCGCCCAGCGCGCGCTGGGCGGCAACCAGCGCGAGCACGTCGTGCAGGTCCTGCGGCCCGCCCGCTTCGAGCTTCAGCAGGAGGAGCGCGAGCGGCGTCGCGACGGGAGCGTCGAGCTCCGCGTGCCGCTCGGCGGTGTCGACCGCGAGCTGCATCGCGTAGCCCCGTCCGACCATGAGGTCGTGCGGCGGCGAGGTCGCACAGCGCACGAGCCCGCCGAGCGGGTCGTCGGCGTCCGCGACGCGGATCTCGTCGACGAGCGCCTCGGGCCAGAAGTCGCGGCGCAGCACGCGCGTGTCCATGGTCAGGAGGTCGACGTCGGCCGTGTACCGCGCGTGTCCGTGCGCGGCGAGCGCGACGCCGCCGACGACGCAGTAGCGCACGGCGCTGCGCTCGAGGTGCGCGAGCAGCG
>JBFMAS010000023.1:0-5966 GCA_040755575.1 Thermodesulfobacteriota bacterium | reverse complement strand
TCGGCCTGCGCCTCCCCGAGCGCCTTCAGCAACGAGGTGCCCCCGCGCCGATGTAGTGCCGACTCTGACCGAAAAACACCCGAGTTACCTCGGCCCTACCCCTCGAACTGCGGAAGTTGGGCTAGCCGATCGGGTGCGACGGCAGCGCCTTCACCCTGGCCGCCGGCGCGGCCGCCGGCTCCGTCCTGCGGAAGGTGTCGCAGCCGGACCACACGCCGCCCCAGAGCTTGGCGGGCTCGTCCGCGTCGGGGACGTTGCGCGCGAGGTGCCACAGCGTGCGGATCTCGGCGTTGCCGCGCTCGTCCTCGGTGTGCTGCCCGACCCACGAGGTCAGCGTGCCGTGCGTGCCGAAGTTGACCGAGAACGCAATCACGTCCTCCGCGACGAAGCCGACCAGATCGAACTGCGCGGACGGCTTCGGCGTGCCGACGCCGGTCCGGTAGATCCCCGTCACCCGCCCGCTAGCGTCGATCCGGAGGTCCATCATGGAGCCGTGCTGGTTGAACCACTTGCCGGAGAAATCGACCGCCATCTGCTCCTCCTGTCGACGTTCGAGCCGCGCGGCGCGGGCGCAGCGCGCCCAAGTTGCTCCTGCCCTCGAGCGGCGGGTGGTGCGCGACCCGGGCGTAGTCCTCGGCGTGCGACGCCGGCAGCGTGCCGAAGACGCGGTCCCAGAAGCGCGTCGTCACGCCGTGATACGCCTCGGGGTTGCGGAAGTGATGCGCCAGGTGATGGCGGCGCAGCAGCTCGTGACGAGCGCTGCGCGGGCGGCGGAAGTGGATCCGCCAGTGCACGTGCTCGTGGCGCAGGAAGCCGGCCAGCGTACCGAGCGCGAGCGCGCCCGCGGCGTGCCGTCCGACCGCGAGCGCGAGCAGCACGAAAAGCAGCGACGCGGCCGGCAGCCAGACCAGCACCGAGGTGAAGACGCGGCGCGGATCGCGATGGTGCTCGAGGTGCAGCGGGCCCGCGAACGTTCTCCAGCGGTGCGAGAGGAGGCCGTGGATCAGGTACTCGAGGAACGACCAGGCGAGGAAGCCTGCCGCGACGAGACCGCTCGTGGCGAGCAGCGAGGAGGTCACGCGCCGACTCTACGAGATCGCGCCCGGCGGGCAAACCTCTCGAGCGACGCCGCTCACGGCCGCGGCACGCCGCCGAGCACGGTGGGCCGCTCGCGCCACGTCCATTCCGATCGCGCGCGCAGGATGAGCCCGTCGCCGTCGCGGTCGATGGTCTGCAGCAGGCTCGTGTCGCGCGGGCGTGCGCCTTCGCGCGGCTGCCGGGGCTCGACCCGCGCGGCCTCGCCGTCCGTGAGCGGCCAGCTCCGGACGACCAGCCGATCGCCGGCGACGGCGTCGTCGAGATACTCGAGGTCGAGCGCGCGCATCCGCAGCGCGCCGCCGAGCGCGAGCATGCGCTCGACCGTGATCCCCTGCGCCGCGAACAGCTCGAAGGCGCCGTCCTCGAGGAGCGCGGCGTACGCAGCGTTGTTGACGTGCGTCACGTGGTCGAGCAGCGACGGTCGCACCGTCACCGTCATCGCGACCGCCTCTCCCGCCGCGGCGTCCGGCAGCGCGCGGGCGCGCGGCAGCGTCGTGACCGGTCCGTCGCCCGAGAAGCGCCGGCGCATCTCCTCGGGGATGCTCGCCGGACGCCCGCTCGCGACGTCGCAGTAGACCCAGTCCGTGGTCGCGACGGCGGCCGGCGGCTCGTCGCCGACGTCGTGCGCGCGGCCGTCGCGCGCGGCGCGGCGCACCTCGTAGGCGCGCAACGAGCGCGCGCGACGCCAGTCGAGGACGTGCGTCGCGACGCGCAGCACGTCGCCGCCGCCGACCGGCAGCCGGCGCTCGAGGCGCGTGCGGCGGATGATCCAGACGCGGCCGTGCTCCGCGTACCACGCGGGGTCGAAGCCGCAGTCCCACGACGCCTCGACCGCCGCCTGCTCGAGGAGTCCGAGCAGCGCCGTCACCTTGATCTCGCCGAGCAGGTCGACGTCGGCGTGCGACACGCGGTGCTCGAGGACGTAGCTATGCGTCCCTTGCATCGTGCCTCTGGTACGCCATGCCGCGCAGCCGCGCGATGCGCTCCGCGATCGGCGGGTGCGTCGCCCACCAGTCGGCGAAGGCACCTTCGCGCTCGTCGACGCGGCTCGCGTGCGGGCGGACGAAGAACAGGTGCGCCGTGCCGCGCGTGCCGCGCTCGGTCGGGCGGCGGTCGCGCGAGATGGTCTCGAGCGCGCTCGCGAGCGCGAGCGGGTTGCGCGTGAACTCGACCGCCGTCGCGTCGGCGAGGTACTCGCGCTGGCGCGAGAGCGCGAACGCGACGAGGCGCGAGGCGAGCGGCGCCAGCGCCGTCGCGAGGAGCAGCAGCGGCAGCAGGAAGATCACGGGCTCGCCGCCCGCGCTGCGGCCGCCACGCCGCGCCTGCCAGCGCACCCGCCAGGCGAGGTCGGCCAGCAGCGCGATCGCGCCGACCATCACCGCCACGGTGACGCCGAGCCGCGTGTCGCGGTTGCCGACGTGCGCCATCTCGTGCGCCACGACGCCCTGCGTCTCGGCGCGGTCGAGCTTCTCGAGCAGGCCGGTGGTGACCGCGATCGTCGCGTGCTCGGGATCGCTCCCGGTCGCGAGCGCATTCGGCGCCGAATCGGGGATGACCGCGACGCGCGGCGGCGGCAGGCCGCTCGCCACCGCGATCTCGTGCACCACGTTCATGAGCTGCTTGTGCTCGGGGTTCGCCGGGTCGAGCGGCTGCGCGCGCAGCGAGGCCAGCACCAGGCGATCGCCGAAGGAGCGCGCCGCGACGAAGGCGAGCCCCGTGCCGCCGAGCGCGAGCACCGTCACCACGGGCACGCCGCCCGCGAAGCTCTGCAGCAGGGCGTCGAGCGTCAGCCCGACGACGACCGTCAGCGCCACGACGATCGCGAGCAGGCTGCGCGAGCGCCGGCGGTTCTGCCCCGCGGCGGCGTCGAAGTCGATCATCCTGCGAGCGCCCGCGCGAGCGCGAGCAGGGCCAGCACCGTCAGCACGCCCAGCGCCGCGCGGCGGTAGACGTGCGGCGACGAGCGGTCGAAGAAGCGGTCGCCGAGCGCGTTGCCCAGGACGACGGCGGGAAGCATGAGCGCGCCGAGCAGCCAGGTGCGCGAGCTCACCAGCCCGGCCGCGGCGACCGACGCGAGCCCCGCGAGCGAGAGGACGAAGAAGTAGGTGAGCAGCGAGGCGCGGCTCGCCGCGGCGCTGCGCTGCGTGGCGAGGAAGTAGACGATCACCGGCGGGCCGGCCATCGCCGTGCTGCCGTTGAGCAGCCCGGAAACGGCGCCGATGGCGAGCTTCGCCGCGAGCGACGGCTCGTCGCGCGGGGCGACGCCTGCGCCGAGCAGCACGACGGCGGCCAGCACGACGACGCCGATCGCCGCTCGCATCGGATCGGCCGGCACGTCGTCGAGCAGCACGGTGCCGAGCGGCGTCGCGACCAGCGCTGCGACGAGCAGCGGCGCGAGCGCGCGCCAGTCGGCGTCGCGCCAGGTGCGCGGCAGGAGCTGGAGCCCGGCGATCACCTGCAGCAGGATGACGCACGGCACGACCTCGACCGGATCGGCGACGAGCGTCAGCGCCGGCACGGCAGCCAGGGCGAGACCGAAGCCGGTGAAGCCGCGCAGCAGACCTGCGAGAGCCGCGGTGCCGAGCGCTCCGGCGGCGGTCCACGCGCCGAGCGCGACCGTCACGTCGGCGGGCACGGAAGACGAGGACGTGCGGCGCTCACTCCGTGATGTCGTCCTGCTGGTCGAGGTCCTGCGGCTGCTCGATGTCCATCTCGGCCTCGGGCGGGACGTGACCGGGGTTCGTCAAGACCATGTCGGGCGCGCGCGGCAGATGGCCGGGGTCGTCGAGCTCCATCTGCGCCTCGGGCGGGATGTGGCCCGGGTCGTCGAGCACCATGTCGGGCTCGGGCGACAGGTGGCCGGGATCGTCGAGCACCATGTCGTCCTGCGAGCCGCCGAGCTGCGGACCCGCCGGGCCCATGCCCATGTCGGCGAGCTGCAGCGGCGTCTCGGGCGGCGCCGGCGGCGTGGCTCGCTGTGCCAGCGCGAACGCCATGCTCGCAAGCAGCAATCCCATCGTCGGCTTCATCGTGCGTCGCTCCTCGCCCGCTCCCGCTGCGGCTCGAGCGACGTCATCCATACACCGGCGCGCCGGCTCTTTCGACTCCGTACGGGCCAATGTGCCATGATCGCCGCCGGATGGGGGAGGCGCGGCGGGGTTGCGCAGGGCGTGGCTGATCGGCGCCGCGGTGCTCGCCGGCGCGCTCGCGGCCGCCGGGCTCGTCCATCGCCTCGCCGCCGACGAGCGCATCGCGTTCCTCTGGCCGTGGGCGCCCGCCGGCTGGATCGTCGCGCCGGCGCCGCTCGAGCTCCGCGCGAAGCGGCAGGACCCGGTCGCCGCCTCCTTCGCGCGCGACCTCGAGCTCGCGGCCGCACCGCCGACGGCGCGGCTCCGCGTCCGGGCCTTTCGCCGTGCCGAGGTGCGGGTGAACGGCGCGGTCGCGCTCCTCGCGCCCGGCCCGGGCGGCTGGAAGAGCGCCGCCGAAGCCGACGTCGCCGTGCTCCTGCACGCCGGGACGAACGGGATCGAGGCACGCGTCGAGAACGCCCACGGGCCGCCCGCGCTGTGGCTCGCGCTCGAGCTGCCGGCGGCGACGCTCGTGTCGAACGAAAGCTGGCGGGTCGTCCGTGCCGGCGGGAGCGAGACGGCGGCCGCTTCTGCGACGGGCGCGCCCCGGCGGCCGGCGTTCGCGAGCGCGGCGGCGCTGCCGCGCCTGCCCGACGTCGCGCGGGCGCTCCTTCCCGAGCTCGCGCTGCTCGCGCTGCTCGGCGTCCTCCTGACCCTCGCCGGCATGGGGCTCGCGCGGCGCATCGACGCGACGGGCTCCCCGCGCCGCACGCGCGCGACCGAGGCGGCCCTCTGGCTCGCGTTCGCGACCGTCGCCGGCGCGTGGCTCGTGCGCGACCTCGCCGCGTCGCGCGCGCTGCCGCTCACGACCGGCTTCGACGCGGAAGGGCACCTCGAGTACGTCGAGCACGTCCGCGTCACCGGCACGCTGCCGCTCGCGGACCAGGGCTGGCAGGCGTACCACCCGCCGCTCTACTACGTGCTGCAGGCGGCGGCGCTGTCGGCGACCGGTGCCTCGGCGCTCGACGCGGCCGCCTCGGTGCCGGTGCGCGCCGTCCACGCGACGCTCGGCGTCGGGTTTCTGCTCGCCGTTGCGTCGGCGCTGCGCTCGCTGTGCGCCGCGTCGCCGCGCAAGCGCCTCTTCGGGCTGATCTTCGCGGGCTTCCTCCCGGTGCTGCTCTACGTGTTCCAGTTCCCGGGCAACGAGGCGCTCGCGATCGCGCTCGGAGCCTGGTCGTTTTATGCTTGTCTGCGCGTCGTGGACGGCACGACGAGCGGGGTCGCGCGCGACCTGCTGCTCGGTCTCGCGCTGGGGGCCGCGCTTCTCGCGAAGCAATCCGCCCTGCTGCTGGTGCCGCCGATGCTCGCGGTGGTCGCGTGGTCGGCCGTGCAACGCGGCAGCCTGCGCCGCGCCGCGACCTCCGTGGCGGTGGTCCTGACGTCGCTGCTGGTCGTCTGCGGCTGGCACTACGCGCGCGTCGCGGCGCGCTTCGGCGACCCGTTCGTCGTCAACTGGGACGGCACCGCGGGGCCCGCCTGGTGGCAGGACCCGGGCTTCCGCACGCCGTACGACTTCCTCCGCATCTCGGGCGCGCTGCTCGCGCCGCACTTCGCCGCGAGCGACGGGCTCGTCGCCGGGCTCTACTCGAGCCTGTGGTCCGACTCGTTCGTCGCCGGCGTCGCGCGGCTCGAGGCCGCGCCGCCGTGGCGGCACGACCTGCTCGTGCTGGGGCCGCTGCTCGGCGTGCCGCTGACGGTCGCCCTCGCCGTCGGCTTCTTCGTGACGATTGCGGACGCGCT
>JBFMAS010000022.1:0-2137 GCA_040755575.1 Thermodesulfobacteriota bacterium | reverse complement strand
ATGAACTTCGTGAAGGCGTCGTGGACGGGCTCGCTCGTGAGCCGCTCCGAGGTGGTGCGCCAGGGTGGCCGTACCTCGCTGGTCGAGACGCGCATCCACGGCGAGGACGGCGAGCTGCGCGCGACGGCCAGCTCGACGTTCCTGATCCTGCAGAGAGCGCTGCGGCCGTAGCGCTCACCTCTCGACGATCATCTCGTCGAGACGCTCCATCGTGTCGAGGAACTCCTCGACCATCTCGCCGACCACGGAGCGCGTCGGCTTGGCGACGTTCATCTGGCCGACGACCTGGCCGACGAAGTAGGTCACGAGCTGGCGTGCGCCCGAGTCCGGGTGGTGCGCGACGCGGTGGATCCGCCGCTGCGCCTCCGCGACCAGCATGGTCTGCAGCGGCATCGGCAGCGGCGACGGCGCGTCCGCTTCCTCCCAGGCGTCGGTCCACGCGGTGCGCAGCATGCGCGCCGGCTTGCCCGTCAGCGAGCGCGAGCGGCGCGTGTCGGCGGAGCTCGCGGCGAGGAACTTCTCCTTGATGATCGGCGTGGTCTCCGCCTCGTGCGTCGTGAGCCACACCGAGCCGCACCAGACCCCGTCCGCGCCGAGCGCCAGCGCCGCCGCCACCTGCCGCCCGGTCGCGATGCCGCCCGCCGCGAGCACCGGGATCGGCGCGACCGCGTCGACCACCTGCGGCACGAGCACCATGGTGCCGATCTCGCCGGTGTGGCCGCCGCCCTCGGTGCCCTGCGCGATCACCACGTCGACGCCGGCGTCGCGGTGCTGGATCGCGTGGTCGAGGCGGCCGGCGAGCGCGGCGACCGGTACCCCCTCCTTGCGCGCGCGCTCGACGAGCCACTCCGGCGGGCTGCCGAGCGCGGACGCGATCAGGCGAACGCCGTGCCGGAACGAGACGTCGATCAGCGGGGCCATGCTCTTCGGGTCGATCGCGAGGCGGCGCGGCGCGAGCTCGCCGCCCGTCTCCTCGGGCAGCGGCGGCACGCCGTAGCGCTCGAGCAGCTCGTCGATCCACTCGCGGTGCTCCTCGGGGAGCAGCTTGCGGAGTCCCTCGGCGTCGAGCCCGCCCTCGGCGGCGCCGACGTACTTGCGGGGGATCAGCAGGTCGACGCCGAACGGCTTGCCGCCCGCGTGCTCGCGGATCCACTGCAGGTCGACGTCGAGCTGCTCCGGCGAGTGCGCCACCGCGCCCAGGACGCCGAACCCGCCGGCGCCGCTCACCGCCGCGACGACGTCCCGGCAATGGGTGAAGGCGAAGATCGGGAAGTCGATCCCGAACATGTCGGTGATTCGCGTGCGCATGGCGGTCCTCCGCAGCCACCTTCGCAGAGCGTCGCGGCGCTCGCCAGGCGCACGCAGCCCGGCCGCCGCCCGTGCGCCGCGCCGATCGCCGGCTCACCCGGCCCGCCGTGCCGGCTCAGTCGCTCGGGCCGGCGAGCTCGACGAAGGCCGCCATCTGCTCGAGGTGGTGCTCGAGCGAGCGGCTCTTGAAGCGCAGGTTCAGCATGGTCGCCCCGCAGGACGCGTGACGCGCGAGCTCGTCGCGCACGCGCACGGGGTCGCCGAGCGGATCGAGCGGCGGCTCGGGCGCGAGCCCGACGGCGAGCGGGCGCGAGCGGCGCGACCAGGCCTCGCCGTCGCGCGCCCGCGCGAGGAGCTCGCGCACCTGCTCCGGCTCGAGCGCGAACGGCACCCAGGCGTCGCAGTCGAGCTCGACCGCCCGCCGGAGCGAGCGCGCGGTGCGGCCGCCGATCCAGATCGGCACGCGCTCCTGGACGCTCGTCGGGTCGATCGTCACCCCGGCGAAGTCGAACACCGGCCCGTGGTACTCGGGCTCGCGCTTGCCGAACGACGCCTGCAGGGCCCGGATCGCGTCGTTGCCGATCGCGCCGCGGCGCGTGAAGTCGCGCCCGAGCAGCGCGAACTCCTCCTCCAGCGAGCCGACGCCGACGCCGAGGATCACGCGGCCGCGGCTCATCCGGTCGAGCGTGCCGTAGCGCTTCACCAGCTCGAGCGGGTGGTAGTAGCCGAGCACCAGCACGTAGGTCGCGAGGCGCACGCGCTCGGTGATCGCGGCGACGTAGCCCAGCGTCACCGCCGGGTCCCAGTACCGGCGCCCGCGTCGCGGCGC
>JBFMAS010000021.1:0-5308 GCA_040755575.1 Thermodesulfobacteriota bacterium | reverse complement strand
CTAGCCCGGATTTCTCACCACCGGTAGCGGGCAGTCCCTTGGAGGGCCCGTTTGCGGCCCCGTAGCTGCCTACGCGGGTCAGTGTCGGGGTGGAATGGAGCGGGACGGGCGGTTGAGGCGGCGCAGGAAGCTACTGTCAAGCACAGGCGCGACGATTTCTTGCACTCCTCGCCCCTCGTGCTCCGTCGCGCCTTGGTGGCGAGATGCGGGGGACGGCGGCGTCAGCTGGTCAACGGGTAGCTGCGCTGGAGGTTGCCGAGCACCCGCGCAAACACGTCTTGAAGGGGATGGACGCTCGACAGCGACACCACCACCCTTCGCACGCTGAGCGTCACGCGTGCAGCGATCTTCAGCAAGCGTACCCGGATCGTCCCCGCCTGCGCGTGCGCCAACGCGGTGTCGCGCAGCCCCGTGCGCCGTAGCTCGTTGACCAGCACGTAGGCGACCGAAGCAAGCCACAGCCGGATCTGATTCCCCAGCATCGTCGCCGTGCTCGTGCGGTCGGCGAAGAGATCGAGCTGCTGTTCCTTGATCCGGTTCTCCATGTCGCCGCGTGCGCAGTAGAGCTTCTCGTAGAGCGGCGCAGCCGCCCACTGCTCGGCGCTCACGGAGGTGACGACAAAGCGCGGATTGGCCTTGCCCGGCAGGTACTCGGCCTTGCCCACCACCCGCCGTTCCCGGCTCCAGCTCGTCCGCGTCCGGTAACGAAAGTCGCGGTAGACGCGCGCCGGCGCCTGCGTTTGCTCGTGCTCCTTGCGCGCCGCATCCATCTCCGCCGCGATCTCGGCCTGCAAACGCTCGTTGCGCGCCAGGCCCAGCACGTAATCGACGCCGTTGGCCTCGCACCACGCCATGAGCTCTTCGCGCGCGAAACCCGAGTCGGCGCGCACGGTGATCCGCACCCGTCGCCACCGCTCTCGGATCTGCGCCACGATCCGCGTCACCTCCTCCACCGCCCCAGCCGCACCATCCTGATCCGCGCGGCGCAGCTTTGCCGCGAGCAGAAACTCGCCGCAGAAGATGTACAGCGGCAGGTAACAATACTCCCGGTAGTAGCCGTGGAAGAAGCGCCCCTCCTGGTGGCCGTGCACCGGATCGTCGGTCGCGTCGAGATCGAGCACGATCTCCTTGGGCGGCCTTCGGTGCGCGGAGAGAAACTCGCGCACGAAAAACTTCTCCACCTCCTCCCCGACGCACACGATCTTCTTGTACCGCGACGCGCGCGTCGCATCGGCCGGCGTCCGCTCCAGCCGGTTCAGCGTGCTCTTGCCGGCAAGCGCGTGTCCGCGATCCCGCTTCCGCTTGCGCCCCTCCCCCAAGGCATCGCGCTTGCCCGCTGCCACCGCGAGCAGCGCGTCGTCGCGCAGCTCATCGTGGTCCTGCAAGTCTTCGTAGCCGCACGCCTGCGCCAACACCCGCTGCGCGATCAGCTCCTCGACCCGGTGCTCAATGAGATCCGGATCGCGGTGATCGACGAAGCAGCGCGCGAATCGCCGTAGCATCCCCGTGCGCTCGGCGACCTCCCGCAGGAGCAGCAGACCCCCTTCGGAACTCAGCCGCCCGCCGTCGAACGCCGCCACCACTTGTCGTCCTCCAAAGCCTTGGAAGACGAGCTGATCCGTCCTACAGTCTGTCCGCTCCACCCCGCTCCTCACTTGTTGGACTTTTTGTTTGTGGTGAACAGGGTTTAGCAGGAGTTGAGCGGGGTGGGCGAACTCCTACCGTGAGAAATCCGGGCTAGCGGCGCGCCGCCTGCAGCTCGTCGACCTTTTGCTCGACACGACGGCGCCGAACGCGCAGCCGCTCGTCGTCCGGCGACGTGCGCTCGAGAAAGGCCCGGTAGAGGGCGAGCGCCAGCGCGCGCGGGCTCCTGCCGCCCGGCCCCTCGACCAGCGCGCGCGTGGGCGGCCGGTCGCCGAGAACCGCGGCCGCCGTGTGCCAGCTCTCCCGCTGCTCCGGACGGCTCGTGTCGAGGACGGCGAGGGCATCGGCGAGGTCCAGCATGACGGCGTCGTCGCGCGGCGCGAGCGCGACGGCGACCGCGAGGGTGGCGACGGCCGTGGGCCGCCCGGCGTCGAACTCGAGCCGGCCCAGGATGCGCCACACCTCGGGCGCGCAGCCGTCGACGGCGAGCGCGTCCCGAAGGCGCGCGATCGCGACGTCGGTCTGGAGCGCGTCGCTCGCGCGCGTCGCCGCCTGCGTCAAGCGCCGCACGGTCTCGCGCTGCCACGTCGCGACCCCCTGCCCGCCCGCCTCGGCGAACGCCTCGGGCAACGGACGGCCGAGGCAGCGAAAGCTGTCCGTCTCGACCCAGCGCCCGTCGGAGAACAGCAGGATGCGCCCGCTCGTCGTTCCGGCCTTACCGTCGACGCGCGTGCCGGCCGAGTCGACGGCCCAGCTCTCGACGAGCTGGCCGTGGCGCGCCTCGTAGCGCGAGCTCCTTCCCAGCCGCGGCGCGCACTGGAACTCGGGGCGTCCGCCGAGGGACCAGCCGCAGAAGCCGAACGGCGTGGGCTCGCCGTCGCCTCCGGCGAGGAGCTCGGCGAGGACGACCGGCCGTTCGCGCTCCGCGTCGAGGTAGAAGACCCGGCCGATCCTCGCCGGCGCCGGCATGCCGGCCTGCTCGAGCTCGACGCCGAAGCCGTGCTCGCCGATCAGGACGCCCTCCTCGCGCGACACGTCGACCAGGACCAGATGCGGGACGGCTGCGGCGCCGTCCGAGGTGGTACGCGCGAGCGACACGATCCAGCGTGTGCCGTCGGCGACCGGAACGACGTCGCCGAGCACGACGCCCGGGGCGAGCGCGGCGGCGGCGCGCTGGCGGCGCTCGGCGTCGGTGCGCGGCGGGACGCTCTCAGGGGCACCCGCCGCGCCCGCTGGGGTCGGGGACGGCGACGGGGCGGCGGGCGCGCTCCGCGCCGCCTCGCGCTCGGCCAGTCGCTTCTGGATCCGGTCGAACTGCTGCGTCGTGAGCTGCGGCGCGGGACGTGCGGCGCAGGCGCCCAGCGAAGCCGCGAGCAGCGCGCCCGCAGCGCCGAGCACGCACAGCGCGGCGACGTCACCGCACCAGCCCGCGCGCCGCGACACCACCAGCGACACGCCTACACCCGGCGCATCCCGTTCGCGAGCGCGGTCTACGGCCGAGGCGGGATCGTCGCCACGGGGTCGTACGCGAGCGTGCGCATGAAGCCGGTCCACTGCGCGATCGCCGGCGCGTGGTTGAACACGGGGAAGTGGCCCTGGTTCTCGTACAGCACCAGGCCGCCGGTCGCGGCCCGCCTGCCCTTGACGACGTTGCCCGTCACGGGCGTCGCGAGCGTCGGCAGCCCCGCCAGGTCGAACGCCTCCTGGTACTGGTAGCCCGGCAGCTCGGGGAAGGCGATCGGCGGGAAGGTCGGCTCGATCAGCGGGTAGCCGCCCGCGACCACCATCGACGCGGTCATCGGCGTCGTCACGTAGCCGTCCGCCGTGCCGTGCGTGAACAGGATGCTCAGCGGTGGTCCCTTGCGTCGCTCGAAGAAGAGCGGCGCATGCGCGACCGGGTCGGACACCTCGCTGCCCATCTGCAGCAGGTGCAGCGCGGGGTGGAACAGGTCGACCGGGCCGCCGAGCAGGAGCTCGACCAGCTCGCGCAGCTTGAGCCCCGCGAAGAACACCTGCTCGCGCGTCAGGATGTTGACCAGCAGGTGGCCGCCGCCGGCCGACAGCACGCCGCCCAGCACGTTGCGCGCGACGGCGAGGAACAGCGGCCCGGTGGTCGCGCCCTGCGAGTGCCCCATGTAGAGCACGCGCTTGCGGTCGAAGCGGATCTCGCGCTCCGTCGCGACGAAGCCCGCCCCCGGCGGGATCGCGAGGAGCGCCGGATCGACGCTCAACCGCTGCACGAGCTGGTGCACGACGAGCGAGTCCGTCGCCGCTTGCAGCGGGTTGTCACGCAGGGCGTCCGGGTTGAGCGGGTTGTAGAAGTTCGAGCCGTCGGGCGTCGCCCCGAGGCGAAGACCGTGCAGCGGCTGGTCGATGCCGAGCGAGGCGATGCCCTGGCTGGCGAGGCGTCCGGCGGTACCGTCGTTGATGAAGCTGTTCCGGCTGCCGCCGGTCCCGTGCATGTACGGCGCGACCGGCCAGCCGCGTGCCGGCATCGTCAGGCTGCCATCCTCCGTCTCCTTCGGCACCGCGAGGACGAAGTGCAGCGTCTCGACCCGCTGCACGAGCGGACGGTTCCTCGCATCGAACTGGAAGATGCCGCCGCCCGCAGCGGTGAAGGGCGGCGTCCCGTTCTGAAACTGCGGCGCAACGACCTGCCCGGTGAAGACCCAGTAGTGCCCGCTCGAGCGAGCGGCGTCGAGCGCAATGTTCGTCGCCGACGGTCGGACACGCGCGCGGACGTACCTCGCCGCCGCCTCGAGCTTCGCCGTCGCGTCGCCGGTGCGGAACACGGTCGCTGCGACCACGCGGTCGCGCGGCAGGCCCTCGAAGATCTCGAGCTGGCGCCACAGCCGCCGGTAGAACGGCAGCGCCTGCCTGTCGAAGGCGTCCAGCGGGGCCTGGTCGCGCATCCGCTCGATGAAGGGCGACGGCGTCACCGGCAGCCCGTCGTCGCCGAGGACGTCGTCCGTCACGACCGCCGCATAGAGCGTATCCGGCTCGAGCGGATGCCCGGGAACGGGCATCATGGCGAGCAGGTGATCGTCGCGCCACGCGTCGCCTGCCGAGCGGAACTCGAGCCAGAGCGGCGTGCGCTCGCCGCGCTTTCGCGAGGAGGTATCGACGTTGATCACGAAGACGCTGGCACCGGGCGCGCGGGAAGCGTCGGGGTCCGCGGGCAGCGACGCGCCGAGCAGGTCACCGTCGAACTTGAAGAACACGCCCGAGTTGATGCCGAAGCCTTCGGTGCGCTCGAGCGCCGCGTGGTAGGCGTCGATCAGCGCGTTGCCCACCGGGAAGGGAAAGCTCGCCAGCGACACGGTGCCGTCGGCGTCGCGGCGCAGCTCGAACGGGAACGGCATGTCGTAGAACGACGACCCGGCGGGATCGAACACCTGCTCGACCGCGCCGGCCGGCGCGGCAGCGAGCAGGAGGAAGGCGGCGAGCAGGGCGCGGCAGCGGCGCATGGAGACCTCCGGTGGTGGCCGGACGGTCGCCCGGCGCATCCTCCGCTATCAACTCGCCGACGGCCCAGGCAATCGGGTTTTGCAGCCCGGGAGCCGCCCCGCCGCGCTACCGTCCGCCGCGGCCGCCGCCTCCACCGCCGCCCCGCATGCCGCCCGCGCTGCCCATGCTGCGGCCGAGCGAGCGCCCGCCTCCCGAG
>JBFMAS010000020.1:0-11241 GCA_040755575.1 Thermodesulfobacteriota bacterium | reverse complement strand
GAGGCGCCGCCCCCGCGCGCACGCCGATCGCCGGCTGAAGCTACTGCAGCTTGTAGAGCTTGACGGCGTTGCCGGCGAGGATCTTGTGCAGCTCGTCGGCCGGCACGCCCTGCGCGGTCTCGCGGATCTGCTTGCGCGAGTACGGCCACTCGCAGCCGTGGTGCGGATAGTCCGTCGACCACATCAGGTTGTCGACGCCGATCCGGTACCGGTTCTCGAGCGCGTAGGAGTCCTTCATGAACGTCGAGTGCCAGTTGCGCCGGTAGTAGTCGGACGGCTGCATCTTGAGGTTGCAGCCCGCCCACTTGCGGTTGCGCCAGTAGCGGTCGTCGAGCTGCTCGAGGAAGTAGGGGATCCAGCCTGCGCCCGCCTCGACGCCCACCATCTCGAGCCTGGGGAAGCGGTCGAAGACCTCGGCGATGATCATCTGGCCCATGAACCTCGGCATGTCGAGCATGCCGGTGGTCGCGAGCCCCGGGATGTCGCCGCCCTGCTGCCCGGTCGCCTTGGGCGGCGGGCTGAAGCGCGGCGTCAAGCGCACGTGGATGTGCACCGGGATCTCGAGCTCCTCGGCCTTCGCCCAGAACGGATCGTCGGCCTTCGAGATCTGGTCGTTGCCGGAGGGCCAGCAGACGATCGCGGCACCCTTGGCGCCCATGCGGACGCAGCGCTCGAGCTCCTTCGCGGCGGCGTCCGCGCCGATGGCCGGGATGTAGGCGAGGCCGATCAGGCGGTTCGGGTCCGGCTTGCAGAACTCCTGGAAGATCCAGTTGTTGAGCGCCTGCAGGCCGGCGAGCTGCGCGTCGTCGTCCTTCATCCGGTAGAAGTAGCCGAGCATGCGACCGGAGCTGAAGATCACCTCGGCGTCGACGCCGTCGGCGTCCTGCTCGCGGAGCCGCGGCTCGCCCTTGAAGTAGCCCTGGTGCATGGTCTCGTAGGTGACGCCGGTCCACTTGAGCGTGTGCTCGTCCTTGCCGGCGGCGGCGTAGATCCCGAGCGGCGACGGCTCGCCGGCGCCGTAGTCCCAGGCGTCGCCGCCGTCGGCGTCCTTCACCAGCTTGGGCGCGATGTCCTGGTACTCCTGCGGCAGCCAGTCCTTCCACAGGTTGGGCGGCTCGATGAAGTGCGAGTCCGCCGAGATGAGCCGATACTCCATTGCGTGCGTGCCTCCGAGCCGATGCTCCAACGACGAAGATCGAGGGTGAACAAACGCTCGTTCATTCCTAGCGCAACGCCCTCGGTGGTCAAGGCGAATCGCTGGGCGAATTGTAGCGCTCGCTACGCTGCCGGCCGTCAGGCGAACAGCCCGTCCGCGATCGCGAGCGCCACGTCGTCCTCGGACATGCCCAGGAGCTCGCCGTAGACCTCGAAGGTGTGCTCGCCGAACGCGGGCGACGGCCGGTAGGGCTCGAGGGTGCAGCCCGACAGCCTCGCCGGGAAGCGGTCGATCGCCTGGCGGCCGAGCGACGCGTGCGGCAGCTCGACGACGAAGCCGCGGGACGCGAGCTGCGGGTCGCGCTCGACGACGTCGCGCGCCGACTGCACCTTGCCCGCCGGAACGCCGCGCTCCTGCAGATCCACCATCGCCGCCTCGGCGTCGCGCCTTGCGGCCCAGGCGGCGAGCCGGGCGTCGATCTCGGCGCGGCGTCGCCGCCGCTCCGCGACCCCGGCCAGCGCCTCGTCGCCGAGCGCCGGATCGCCGACGGCGTCGCGCAGACGCCGCCATTCCGCGTCGTCGCGCGCGCTGACCGCGAGCCACTCGCCGTCGCGGCAGCGGTAGACCTCGTTCGGCACGAGATCGTCGAGGCCGTCGCGATTGCCCCGCGGCTGCGCCTCGCGGCCGCCGCTCGCGAGCTCGAGCAGGGCCGGCCCGAGCAGGTAGAGCCCGACCTCGAGCTGCGACAGGTCGATCATCTGGCCGCGCCCGGTGCGCTCGCGCACCTCGAGCGCGGCGAGGACGGCGAGCGCGCCAGCGAGCCCGCTCACGTGGTCGGTGATCGAGATGCCGTGCCCCACGTCGCGGCGGTCCTCGGGGTTCGTCAAGTACGTGAGGCCGCACAGCGCGTCCTCGGCCATCCACGAGAACAGCCGCGCGGCGTTCGGCGCGGGCGTCACCATCGCGTGCCCGCTCGCGCACGGCATCACCTCGTAGACGCCCGTCCAGTGCAGCGAGCCGCGCCGCGGCGCGACGCCGCCGGGGAACACGTCCTGGAAGAACCAGTACATGAGGAGCTGCTCGGTGCAGCTCAGCACGCACTGCTGCAGGCTGAGATCGACGTGCACGGCGCGCCGCTCCGCGCGCGCGACGCGCAGCGCGACGAGCGCCGTGATCGCGGCGTAGAAGCCGGCGACGTTGAAGGACTGGCGGCCGAAGCCGTTGAGCGGCTCGTCCGGCGTGCCGGTCACCGCGAGGACGCCGCCGAGCGCGCCGGCGACGAGATCGCTCGCCTGCCAGTGCGCGCGCGGACCGTCCGCGCCGAACGGCGTCAGCGAGACGTGCACGAGGCGCGGCTGCAGGGCGCGCAGCTCGTGTGCGCCGAGGCCGAGGCGCGCGAGCCGTCCGGGCGGCTCGGTCTCGAGCAGGACGTCGGCACGCGCCACGAGGTCGCGAAACGTCCGCCGTGCGGCCGCGTCGTCGAGGTCGAGCGCCAGCGCGCGCGTGCCGGCGTCGTACCACCAGTCGAGCACGCCGCCGCGCTCGCCCGCCGCGCCCGGCAGCGACGCGCCGGCGGCGCCACGCCGGAGCCGGACGACGTCCGCGCCGAGCTCCGCGAGCAGCTTGCCGGCGAGCCGGCCGCTCTCGTCGGTCGCGTCGAGGACGCGCAGGCCCGCCAGCGCGGCCGCCGCCCTGGGCGTCGTCAAGCGCGCGACATCCGCCCGAGGAAGTCGAGCGTCCGCTGCCAGGCGACCTCCGAGGCCTCCGCGTCGTAGACCTCCGGCCGGCTCTCGTTCATGAACGCGTGCTGCGCGTCGTAGCGATGGATCTCGTGGGGCACGCCCGCCCTCGCGAGCCCCGCCTCGAGCGCGTCGACCAGCGCGGGCGTGCACCAGTCGTCGCGCGTCGCGAAGTGGCCCTGGAACGGCACGCGGATCCTCGCCGGGTCGGCCGCCTCCTTCGGCGGGATGCCGTAGAAGCACACCGCGGCGTCGGCCTCGGGCACGTGCACCGCCGCGATCACGGTGAGCGCGCCGCCCATGCAGAAGCCGCTCACCGCGACCCTGCGCGACGCCTGCTTCAGATGCTGCACGCAGCCGCGCACGTCCTGCGTGCCGGCGTCCATGAAGTCGAGGCCGCTCATCATGTGTCCGGCCTCGTCGGGGCTCGTCGTGACCTTGCCGCGATAGAGGTCGGGGACGAGCACGCGGTAGCCGTCCGCCGCGAGGCGGTCGGCGAGTCCCTGGATCTGCTCGTTGAGACCCCACCATTCCTGGATCAGCACGACGCCCGGCGCGCCGGCGGCGCCGGACGGCTCCGAAAGATAGCCGGGGCAGGTCTTCCCGTCCGGCCGCGTGACGTAGATCATGTCGCCCATCGCTGCTCCTCCATGCCTCGGATCACGGCCTCGCAGGATCCAACGCGACCCCGCGTGGGTCAACCCGCCTCCGCGACGGCGCCGCGGTTGTGCCGCGCGCACCGATGCGTCAGGAAGCGACGCGGAGCGGTCGTGATGCGCAGGCGGGTTGCGACGTCGTCGCGGGCGACGGGCTGCGTGGTGCTGGCGGTCGTGCTGACGACCGGCTGCGCGACCGCGTCGCTCGACGTGCTGGTTCCGGTTCCGGTGCCGATCGACAACGTCAAGCTCGTCATCGAGGACGAGACGCGCGGCGACGTCTCGCCCGACCAGATGCGCAACCTCAAGCGGACGCTGACCGCCGAGCTCGAGCAGTCGGGCATCGAGGTGCTCGCGCCGTCGTCCACTGTCCCGGCGGCGCGCGTCGTCGGCCGCATCGAGAGCTTCGACCCCGGGCTGCGCGCGCTGCGCTTCATCTCGCGCTACGGCTTCGGCACCGGCGTCCTCGACTCGAGCTGGCTCGTCGAGGACCCGTACAGCAACGCCGTCGCACGCTGCCGCATCGAGGGCAGCATCTCGATGGGCACCTTCGGCGGCGACTTCCAGGACGTCCAGGAGGAGACCGGCAAGGCGCTCGCCCGCTTCCTTCGGGGCGACATCCGCTGACCCGCCGCGCGCCGCCGCCGGGACGGCGCGTCGGCGATCCTCAGCGACAGATGCCGAAGCCGCCGCGGTCGAGGTGGAGGTGGTCCCGGTGCGCCGCGTTGTAGTCGGGCCCGAGGACGGCGGCGAAGTACGGGCACGCGCCGTCGCGCACCTCGCGCAGGAAGCGCGCCTCGCGGCCCTCGCCGTGCCAGTCCGCCGCGACGCGGATGCGGCGGCCGTCCGCGAGGACGAAGCCTGCCACGTCGAGCGCATCGGCGGTCGCGTGCCGGCTGCGACGACCGGTCTCGCGCCCGTACACGTTGCGGCACGAGTAGCTCCCGAAGTGCTCGAGGCGTGCGACCTCCCGGCCGAAGATGCCTCGCGCGGCCGGCTGCACGACGTGGCGCTCCCACAGCGCGATCGACACCGCGAGCCGGCACGAGGCCGCGAACGGCTTCTCGAGCCGAGCGCTCGTCGCGGACACGCGCACCGCGTTCTCGAAGCCGCAGCCCGGTCCCGTCGCGCGGTCGGGCAGCGCATCGTACCGCATCTCGGCCGACGACAGCGCGGTGCGGCAGAGCGCGCCGTCGGTCGACAGGCGCGCGAGCTTGAAGCGCGTGAGGAGACCCGGCGGCTCGGCGACGTCGAGCGGCGCCCACGGGTCCCAGCGCGGCGGCAGCTCGATGAGCCGCGAGCGCACCGCGTGGACGAAGGCCGGCACGGCCAGCACGATCAGCAGGAGGACGGCGCGCCGCATGGAGCTTGGACGACGACGCCCCGGCCCGCGTTCAGCGCCGGGGCGCACCGTGCTCGCAGCCGCGAGGCGCGCGGCGCTATACCGGCGCGATGCCCCGCGCCACGCCGGCCATCGCCGCCATCGCGCTCCTCGGCGGCGCGTTCGTCGCCCTCCTCACCTGGAGCTGGGGCCGGTGGCCCGACGTGCTGGTCGACTTCGGACGCGAGCTCTACGTGCCCTGGCAGCTCGCGTCGGGCCGCGTCCTCTATCGCGACGTCGCGTACTTCAACGGCCCGCTGTCGCCGTACTTCAACGCGCTCTGGTTCGCGCTGCTCGGTCCGAGCTTGCGCGTGCTCGCGCTGGTCAACGGCGCGCTCGTGCTCCTCTTCGTCGTGCTGCTGTACCGGCTGCTCGAGCGCATCGGCAGCCGACCGTCGGCGCTGATCGGCTGCGCCACGTTCCTGTTGCTGTTCGCGTTCGGGCAGCAGCTTCCGATCGGCAACTACAACTACCTCGCGCCGTACTCGCACGAGATCACCCACGGGACGCTCCTCGGCCTCGCGGCCCTGCTGCTGCTCGACCGCTTCGCGCGCACCGAGCGCACGCGCGACCTCGTCGCGTGCGCCGTGTGCGTGGGTCTCGCCCTGCTCACCAAGCCGGAGGTCGCGCTCGCCGTCGTGGTCGCCGTCAGCGCCGGCGTGCTGCTCGTCCTGGCAGCGCACCGCTCGGCGGCGCGGAGGCGCCCCCGGTCGCTCGCGGTCTACGTCGGCGCAGTCGCGCTGCCGCCTTTCCTCGCGGCCGGCCTGCTCGCGCTCGCGCTGCCTCTCGGCGACGCCGTCGCGGGCGTTCTGGGTGGGCATCGCTGGCTGCTCACCGACGAGATCACCTCGCTTCGCTTCTATCGCTCGACGATGGGCACGCTCGTCCCGTCCGCGTCGCTGCGCACGGTCGCGACCTGGACGGCGGCCTGGCTCCTGTTCCTCGCCGTCGCGGCCGCGCTCGACGCCGTGTGGCGGCCGCAGCGGATCGCTTCGCACGTGCGCGGCGCGATCGCGTTCTTCGCGACGCTCGCCGTGCTGCTGCTCGTACGCGGCGACGTCCGCTGGATGCAGGCCTTGCTGCCGCTGCCGGTCGTCGCGCTGCTCGCAGCCGTCGGCTTCACGCTCGCAGCGCTGCGCGCTCGCGACGACACGAGGCGCGCGCGCCTCGTGCTCGCCGCCGCGACGGCCCTGCTCTCGCTGCTGCTGCTCGCCAAGATCGTCCTGCGCGTGCGGGCCGCCCACTACGGCTTCGTCCTCGCCATGCCGGCGACGATGCTGGCGATCGTCCTGATTTGGGACTGGCTCGTGCCGCTCGTCCGCCGCGGCGGCGACGGAGCGGTCGTGCGCGGCGCGCTGCTCGCGGCGCTCGCCGTCATCGTCGCCGTGCACTTCGAGCGCACGGCGAGCTTCTACGCCGCCAAGACGCACCTGGTGGGCCGCGGCGGCGACGTGCTGCGGGCGGACGGACGCGGGATCGAGGTCGCGCGCCTGCTGTCCGAGATCGAGCGCGGCACGCCGCCCGGCGCGACGCTCGCCGTCGTGCCGGAAGGTGCCATGGTCAACTACCTCACGCGGCGCCCGAGCTCGACGCCGCACGTCTCCTTCATGCCGGTCGAGATGGCGATGTTCGGCGAGGACGAGATGCTGGCGTCGCTCGAGCGCCGGCCACCCGACTTCGTCCTGCTGGTCGCGCGCCCGATGCACGAGTTCGGGCTGGCCGGCTTCGGCGTCGACTACGGCCGACGGATCGCGGGCTGGATCGGCGCGCACTACCGCCCGGTCTCGCCCTCCCCCGACGACGCGCCGCTCGTTCTCATGCGGCGCGCCGCGCAGAGACGCCGCTAGCGCTCGTCCCACCACTTCGAGAGCTGCGCGCGCGGCTGGCTCGGCGTGTCGGCATAGTGCGAGACGTCGTTGTAGAGCATCAGGCGCGCGCGCACCGGGTCCTTGAAGTCGACGACGTTGAGGCAGGCCGGGGCCTGGTCGAGCCGATCGCGGTACCCGCGCGGCTCGATGCCGAGGAGGGCCGCGAGCACGAGCCGGATCGTCGCCTTGTGCGACACGATCGCGACCGTGCTGCCGGCGTGGCGCTCGACGAGCGCGCGGACGACCGGCAGGGCACGCGACATCACCGCGACGCCCGGCTCGCCGCCCCGCGGCGCGAAGGTGACGGGGTCGAGCTCCCACGCCGAGTACTCGTCGGCGTAGCGCTGCTCGACCTCCTTGCGCGTCAGGCCTTCCCAGTGCCCGTGGTCGATCTCGCGCAGCCCGGGGTCGGCGACGGGCTCGAGCCCGTGCGGCCGGCCGACGAGCATCGCGGTGTCGAGCGCGCGCCGCATCGGGCTCGCGTAGAGCGCGGCGATGTCGTCGTCCGCGAGGCGCTCGCCGAGAGCGCGCGCCTGGCGGCGGCCCTCGTCGGACAGCTCGACGTCGGTCGAGCCGGCGAAGCGGTCCTCGGCCGACAGCACCGTCGCGCCGTGACGGATCAGCAGGAGCCGGGTCTTCATGGCGTCAACGCAGGAAGACCGGTCCGAGCCCCTGCTCGACGAGCGCCTCGGCGAGCTTCGTCTTGGCCGCGATGGTCCGCACCGGGATGCGCGGGATGATCGACTCGAGCTGGAGGTGCTTGCGCAGCTCCTCGCCCTCGAACTCGTTGGCGAGCAGCCGGCGCGCGCCGTCCAGGATGCTCTCCTGCGTCGCCGCGACGTAGATGTTGGTCATCATCAGCCGGAGCTGGTCGTCGCTCTCGCTGCCGTGGCCCTGCAGCGCGAGCGTGCGGGCGACGACGCTGTCCATCGCGAACACCTCGATGATCATGTTGCTCAGGATCTCGAGGTGCTGCTGCTTGTCCTTGAGCGACGCGAGGCTCTTCTCGACGAGCAGCCGCGTGATGTACGCGACGATGCGCTTGCTCACCTCGGCAGCGCGGTACTCGCGCTCGAGCGGGCCCGCCTTCGCCGATGCCCAGCTCGCGCCCTCGGCGATCTCGCGGTCGACCTTCTCGAGGAGCTCGGTGAACGGCAGCGCGCCCTGCCCGACGCGCTTCAAGAGCGTCGCGGGGATGATGAGGCGGTTGATCTCGTTCGTGCCTTCGAAGATCCGGTTGATGCGCGAGTCGCGGTAGTGACGCTCGACCGGATACTCGGCCGTGAAGCCGTAGCCGCCGAGCACCTGCAGCGCCTCGTCCGCGACGAAGTCGAGCGTCTCGGTGCCGAACACCTTCAGCGCCGACGCCTCGATCGTGTACTCCTCGATCGACTCGCGGATCAGGCGCTCGCCGTAGTCGGGCGCGTTCTCGTCGAGCGCGTCGGCGGCCGCGTCCATCAGGCCCGCGGTCCGGTAGCTCATGCTGTCGGCGACGTAGATCAGCGTCGCCATCTCGGCGAGCTTGCGCTGGATCATGCCGAAGCTCGCGATCGGCTGCCCGAACTGCTTGCGCTCGCGAGCGTAGTCGAGCGCGATCTGCAGGCACTCCTTCGCCGCGCCGACGGCGCCCGCGCCGAGCTTGAAGCGGCCGATGTTGAGGATGTTGAACGCGATCTTGTGGCCCTGGCCGATCTGCCCGAGCACCGCACCGGCCGGCACCGGCGTGCCGTCGAGGACGAGCTGGCGCGTCGACGACCCCTTGATGCCGAGCTTCTTCTCCTCGGGCCCGGTCGACAGCCCCGGTGCCGTGCGCTCGACGAGGAAGGCCGTGAACTTGTCGCCGTCCACCTTGGCGAAGACGGTGAACAGGTCGGCGAAGCCGGCGTTGGTGATGAACTGCTTCGTCCCCGTCAAGCGAAAGCTGCCATCGGGCTGGCGCTCGGCGACGGTCTTCGCGCCGAGCGCATCGCTGCCCGAGCCCGGCTCGGTCAGCGCGTAGGCCGCGAGCCACTCCCCGGTCGCGAGCTTCGGCAGGTAGCGGCGCTTCTGCTCCTCGCTGCCGTAGTACACGGTCGGCAGCGTGCCGATGCCGGTGTGCGCGCCCCACGACACGCTGAACGACGCGCACAGCGCGCCGCGCTCGGAGACCAGCATCGATGTCGTCTTGTGCAGGCCGAGACCGCCGTACTCCTCGGGCACGTCGATCATGAGCAGGCCGAGCTCACCCGCGCGCTTGAGCAGCGCGGGCATCAGCCCGTCCTCCTTGGCCTCGATCCGGTCGAGGATCGGCAGCACCTCGTTGCGGACGAAGTCCTCGGCCGTCTCCGCGTAGAGACGGTCGTCGTCGGTGAAGTCCGCGCCGGTGAACTGCGGGGTCGACCCCACCGGCTCGATCAGCCAGCTCGCGCCACGCGCCGATGCCATGGCTCCAGAATCCCCACCAGACGCGCTGCGTCAAGGGCGGTGCTACGCGCGCCGTGACGCCCTGCGCTCCTTGACGGCCCTGCGCGATTGCGCCAAGGGTCGCGCGCGCCGAGGATTTTTTTGCTCTGAACGCGACGGCGGGAGGCGGGGATGGCAGGATCGAGGATCGCGCTCGGGCTGGCTCTGTTGGCCGCCGCGGCCGCTTGGGGCGCGCGCGGCGCGGCGCACGCCGCCGTCCTCCACGCCTACGTCGGCGGCACGAGCGGCAACGTGGTGTCGCGCATCGACCTCGCGACCAACGAGGCGACGCCGATTCCGGTGGGCGACTCGCCGATGGGCGTCGCCGCGAGCGCGGACGGCGGGCGCGTCGTCGTGACCAACCACATTTCCGGGTCGGCGTCGATCATCGACGGCAGCACGGGCGGCGTGCTCGCGACCGTGCCCGTCGGCTCCTTTCCCATCGGCGTCGGCGTGCTGCCCGACGGCAGCAAGGCCTACGTCGCGAACAGCGGCGACGGCAGCATCTCCGTGCTCGACGTCGCGGGCGGCGCCCTGCTCGACACGCTGCCGATCGACGGCTTCCCGTTCGGGGTCGCCGTCAGCCCGAGCGGGCACCGCGCCTACGTCACGAGCTCGTTCAACTTCGGCACGATGCTCGTCATCGACACCGCGACGGACACGATCGTCGCGGACGTCCTGGTCTCGACGGTGTCCGAGCCCCGGGGCGTCGTCGCCTCTCCCGACGGCACGCGCGTCTACGTCGGCCTGACCTCGGCGGTCGCGGTCGTCGACGCGACGACGAATTTATTGCTGGACGCCGACTGCGTCTTCGACCGCCAGCTCGACGGCGCGGCGGCGCTCCTCGGACACGAGGTGGCGGAGCCGTGCGGCCTCCTTGCGCTGGTCGGCCTCGACGCGGGCTTCCCGGCGCTTTGTAATTGACGAAGCCGCGTCAGTACGGGTCCGACTCGTAGCGATACGGCTCCGCCTCGTACGGCCTCGGGCCGTCGTCGTAGTCGTAGTCGTAGTCCCGGTCGCGGTAGCGACGGTAGTCGCGGTCCGAGCGGCCGTAGCGGTCGTCGTCGCAGCAGTAGGCGCCGTTCTCGTCCTCGCAGCAGCGCGCGGTGAGGGGACAGCAGATCGCCTGGCTGTCGCCCTCGCAGTAGGCGTAGGAGTCCGGACAGCGACCCGAGTAGTCGCCCCATACGCTGCGCAGGGCGTCGATCGGCCCCGGCGGCGCGGGCTGCACGGGACCGCGCACGCGCGGTCCGGGGTCGCAGCCGGCGAGCGCGAGCATCGCGACCGAGCCGAGCAGGATCATCGAGCGGGTCATCGACCGACACCGTTGCAAGAGCGACGCCAGCGCTCCCCGGCCGCGACGCGACGCCGCGAAAGCGCACCCGCGGCCGGCCGCGTGGACAAAACGCCTGCCGCGCTTCCCTGATCTACAGGGGCTGCGGTGTCCTCGGTGCGGTGAACCTGGTACGACGCCGGCATGCACACTCCGTCGACCGCCCGCTCCACCGCTCGCCGCGCGCTCGCGCTGTCGCTGCTCGCCGCGGCCCTCGCCGGACCGGCGCTCGCCGCCGATGGCGACGACCCGCTGCCGACGCCGACCCCGGGCAGCCGCAGGGCAGAGGGCCCCTCGGCGGAGGCGCTCGCGAACGAGGGCCGGCTGCAGGCGCAGGCCGGCGAGTGGGCGGCCGCCGAGGCGAGCTACCGCGCCGCGATCGCGCGCCGCGCCGATCTGCCGGAGGCGTGGAACGGCCTCGGACACGCGCTCAAGAGCCAGCGCCGCTTCGACGAGGCGATCGCCGCGTACGACGAGGCGCTCCGCCTGCGCCCGAGCTACCCGCAAGCGCTCGAGTACCTCGGCGAGACCTACGTCATGATGGGCGAGTTCAAGAAGGCGGAGCAGGTGCTCGCCCGTCTGCGACCGCTCGACGCGAAGCTCGCGGACCAGCTCGCCTCCGCGATCACGAGCCGCAGCCAGCGCGCGAGCTGGTAGCGCGCGCAC
>JBFMAS010000019.1:0-2440 GCA_040755575.1 Thermodesulfobacteriota bacterium | reverse complement strand
GCCGCGGCGAGCCCGTCGCCGCCCCGCGCGGCGTCACGCCGGGCGAGCACGTGCGCGGCGCGGCGCGCGACCCGCCGCAGCGCGAGGTGCGCCGCGAGCGCCAGGAGCGCGCCGAGGGTCGCGACGAGCACGTCGGTCGCGGGCATCGCGCGTCGGATGCCGGGTGCGGGGCGGAGTTACGGCCGGGTCGGCTGCTCGGGTTCGGAGCTGCGACCGGGACGGGCGCGTCACGCCCCGACAGCGGGTTCCCGGCAGCGATGAACCCCTGAGGCGGCGTTGCCTTCGCTCCACGGCCTCACCGCCGAAAGGGAGGTGGAAGACCCCGATCTGGATGTAGCCGTTGCGACGGCGATCCGCTCGGTGAAGTTCTCGACATCTGCCGCTCCTCCAGCCTGGTGAGGTCGTCCCAGCGGGAGGCGAGGTCCTGGGACTCGGCGACCACTTCGTCCCGGGAGAGGAGTCCCCCTCCGCTCGCAGGCGCTGATGGGGCGATCCGTGAACGAGGGCGCACGATCGGACGGACATTGACTGCGCCGCCGAAGCGTGGAAGCTCGCCCTCGCGGTGATGCCGTGGCCGAGCGACGTCCGGCGCTCGTGCCGCCCCTTGCTGGCGGCGATCGTGGCGACCGTCGTGGTCGCACCAGCGGGCGCCGAACAGCTGCCGCCGTGTGCGACGCCTGCCGCGGATGCCGACTGGGCAGTCTCCACGCCCGCCGACGCCGGCTTCGACGCGCGCGCGCTGTGCGCGCTGCTCGAGGCGGTCGCAACGGGAAAGCGCAACATCCATGCGGTGCTGGTCGAGCGTCGCGGCCGACTCGTCGCCGAGCTGTACCGGAGCGGGCGAGACAGCCCCATCGACGTGCTGTACGGGCTCGGCAACCCGTTCGCGCCCGATGTCCGGTTCGGCGTCGACGTGCTCCACGACGTGCGCTCGGTGAGCAAGAGCGTCGTCGGTCTGCTCGTCGGGATCGCGCTGCACGACGGGCGCATCGCGAGCCTGTCGACGCCGGCCCTCGACGCCTTTCCCGAGCTCGCCGACCTGCGAACGAGCGGGCGTCACGCGATCACCATCGAGCACCTCCTGACGATGAGCAGCGGGCTCGATTGGGACGAGTGGGACGCCGGCCCGCTCACCAGCGACGAGACCCGACTGCTGTGGAAGAGCGACCTCGTTCGCTTCGTCTTCGACCGGCCGCTGGTCGCCGCGCCGGGAAGCCGGTTCAACTACAACGGCGGTGGCACGGCGACCGTGGCTGAGCTGCTGACGCGCGCGAGCGACAGGTCGCTACCCGAGCTTGCCCGCGAGCAGATCCTCGCACCGCTCGGGATCACACGGTGGACGTGGGCTACGGACCTCCACGATCGTCCGCTCGCTTTCGCGGGCTTGCGCCTGCGTCCGCGCGACATGCTGAAGCTCGGCCGGCTCGTGCTCGGGCGCGGGCGCTGGCGCGAGCGTCAGGTGGTACCCGAGGCATGGATCGACGAGTCGCTGCGCCCGCACGCCGCGACCGGCATCACGCTGGCGGGGGTGGCGCCAGAAGGCGCCCACTACGGGTATCACTGGTGGACCGGACGCCTCGCCTGGCGCGACCGTGAGCTCGCCTGGGGCGCGGCCTTCGGAAACGGCGGCCAGCGCATCTTGGTCGTGCCCGATCTCGACCTGGGCGTCGTGACGACCGCCGGCGACTACGGCTCGATCGACACCGCGATCGCCGTGAACCGCCTGCTCGCGCAGATCGTCGCCACGGTCGCGGACGAGCCCGGTGCCGGGGGTGACGGCCCGCCGTAGCGGGCGTAGCGGTCGTGGCGGGAAGCCCGTCGGCGGCACTCGGCCGAGCGCGTCATGCGCCGCTCGTCGTCGTACGTGATCGGCCGTTGATCGAGACGATCAGTTCCTCCGTGAACCGCGACTTCCGCATCCCTCCGCGGCGCACCTCGGGCGGGAACTCCCGGTGCACGAGCGCCGTCACGACCGGCTCCTCGCGCTCGGTCATCGCCCACATCGGCGACTGCCCCTCGTCCTCGACTTTCGCCCCCCGTGCGGTGCACCGTCACCGCCCGTCGATGTCGTCGAGCGCCTCCACTCGCAGCCGCTCCGTCTCGCTGAACCGCTCCACCCGGAGCCGCGCGATCGCCGCCTCGCGCTCGCGCGCATCCAGCGAGGGTTCGCCGTCGATCGCCGCGCGCGCCGCGCGGTAGTCCGCGACGCGCTCGTTCCACGCGCGGCGCTGCGCGTCGAGCGTTGCGAGGCGATCGGCCGCCTCGCGGCCGACCATGCGCTCGCGCAGCGCATGCAGCTCGTCCGCAGAGCCGCCGCTCGCGGCGAGGTCCGCCTCCGCGGCGCGCAGGTCGAGCGCCGCCGTCGCCTCGCGGCGGCGTGCGCGCTCCTCCGGCGGCAGCGACGCCTCGAGCTCGGCCGCGCGCCGCGCGCGCTCGGCGT
>JBFMAS010000018.1:0-7814 GCA_040755575.1 Thermodesulfobacteriota bacterium | reverse complement strand
CGAGGCGCTCCGCGGTGGCGCGCCCGATGCCGCTCGCGCCGCCCGTGACGATCACTGCACGTCCCTCGAGTCCCTTCATGGCGGCGAGACTCGTCGGGCGCCGCGCGAAACGCAATCGCCGCGCGCGGCGGCGAGCACGGCGCGCATCGCGTCGCCGACCCGGCGCGCGACCTCGAGCGGCGGCGCGGCCGCGAGTGCCTTCGACCACACCTCGACGCCCACCGGCGCCTCGCAGCCGCCCGCGTCGAGCCGCCGGATGAAGCCGGCGAGGTCGAGCGCGCCCTCGCCCGGGACGAGGCGGCGCTCGAGCGTCGCCGCCATGTAGTCGGGCTCGGGACCCGCGACGCGGGGCGAGTCGCTCACCTGCAGCGCGAGGACGCGCTTCCCGGGCACTTCGCGCAGCAGCTCGTCGCCGCGCGCCGTTCGCGCGAGGTGCCAGGTGTCGACCAGGATGCCGCCGTTCGGCCGGTCCGCCGCCGCGACGATGCGCGCCGCGGTCGCGAGGTCGACGCCGGACCCCGGCCAGAACTCGAGGTGCAGCAGCAGGCCGAGCGGCGCGGCGCGGTCGCAGAGCGCGGCGAACGCCTCGGCCGCCGGCTCGGTCGCGAGCGGCTCGCCGGGGCCATCGACGACGCTGATCGAGCGCGCGCCGATCGCCTCCGCGACCGCGAACACCTCGTCCGCGCGCGCCTGCCTGCGTCCCACCTGCGCGCCGGGCCGCCAGTCGCTCAGCACCTCGAGCTCGGCGACGGCGAGCGCGTGCTCGTCGAGCAGCGCGCGGACGTCGTCGTCGGACAAGCCCTCCTCGGCGTGCGCGCGCGCGTAGTCGCGCACGCGCAGCGAGATGCCGGCGAAGCCTCCGGCGCGCGCCGCGGCGACGCGCTCGCGGAAGGACGCGTTGGGGATGGTGCCGGCACACAGCACGAGGTCGTCACGGCCGAGCGAGCGGCGCGTCGCGGGGGACATCGCGGCGAGCGTTCGTCGCTCCGGCGGCCGCTGTCAAGGAGTGCGTCGTGTTGACCCGCGCTCCCGGCGGATCGCACAATCGCCGGCCAGCGGAGGGAACGATGAGGCTTGCAGGCAAGGTCGCCCTCGTCACCGGCGCGACGAGGGGCATCGGGCGCGGCATCGCACGCGTGTTCGCCAGGGAGGGCGCGCACGTGGTGCTCGCCGGGAGGACAGCGGCGGCGGGCGCCGAGGCCGAGCGCGAGATCGTCGCAGGCGGCGGAAGCGCGCTCTTCGTCGCGACCGACATCGGCCGCGAGGAGGACGTCGTGCGCGCGGTACGCGCCGCCGTCGAGCGCTTCGGCAAGCTCGACGTGCTGATCAACAACGCGGCCGCGACGCACCTCGTCGGCGTGCCGGGACGCGGCGACGGGCGCGTCGGCGAGGTGTCGAACGAGGTGCTGGCGGAGACGCTGCAGACGAACGTCTGGGGCCTCGTCTGGTGCTGCAAGCACGCGGTCGCCGAGATGGAGCGCGCGGGCGGCGGCGCGATCGTCAACGTCTCCTCCGGCGTCGCGACGAAGGGCGCGGCCGCGATGGCGGCCTACACCGCGAGCAAGGGTGCGATGAACGCGCTCACGCGCGCGATGGCGGTCGAGTACGCAAGGCAGCGCATCCGCGTGAACGCGATCTCGTCGGGCTTCGTGGTCACCGAGGGCAGCGAGGAGGTGCTGCACGACGCGGCGAAGCGGCAGTGGATCGAGCAGATCACGCCGCTGCCCTACTTCGGAGAGCCCGAGGACATCGCGTGGGGCTGCGTGTATCTCGCGTCGGACGAGGCGCGCTACGTGACCGGCACGGTGCTGCCGATCGACGGCGGCTACCTCGCGTGTCCTGCATGACGCGTGTCGCAAAGTGCGCCAACTTTGTTGCAAAGCCCGCTGCCAAGCCGTATGACCGTGAGTCGCGGCGGGCACGGGCAAAACCGTCGACGCCCGGTCAGACGTCGCTTCCAAATCAACTTTGGGTGCTCGATTGGCCGGGGAGAAACCGCTACGCGTCTGTCTGCTCACCTACCGGGGCAACCCGCGCTCGGGTGGGCAGGGCATCTACGTCAGGCTGCTCAGCCGTGAGCTGGCGGCGCTCGGGCACCAGGTCGACGTCTGGAGCGGCCCGCCGTACCCCGAGCTCGGCGACGGCGTCCGCCTGGTGAAGGTGCCGAGCCTCGATCTGTGGAACGAGGCGGCGCTGCTCCGCAGGCCGAGCCTGCGCGAGCTGCGCGACCCGATCAACGTCGCGGAGTACGCGCGCACCGCGCTCGGCGGCTTCCCCGAGCCGCTCACCTTCTCGCGCCGCGTCGCACGCCGCTTCGCGCGCGACGCGCTCGCGCGGCACTACGACATCGTGCACGACAACCAGTCGCTCGGCCCCGGCCTGCTGCGCGTGCGCGAGCGTCTGCCGGTCGTCGCGACCATCCACCATCCGGTGACGATGGACTTCCGCATCGCGCTGCGCGCGGCGCCGACGCGCCTCAAGCGCTGGGGGCTCAGGCGCTGGTACAGCTTCCTGCCCGTGCAGAAGCGCGTGTCGCGGCGCCTCGACCGCGTGCTGACCGTGTCGCAGGCGTCGGCGCGCGACCTGGCGGCCGAGTACGGGATCCGTAGCGAGCTCCTCCGCGTCGTCGGCAACGGCATCAACCTCGAAGTCTTCCACCCGCTGCCCGACATCGAGCGGCGCGACGACCGGCTGATCACGACGCTCTCGGCGGACTCGCCGCTGAAGGGATTCTCGTTTTTACTTGACGCGCTCGCGGAGCTGCGCAAGACGCGCCCGACGCTCGAGCTCACCGTGATCGGCCAGCCCGGCGTGCGCTCGCAGACGAGCGCGCAGGTGAAGAGGCTCGGTCTCGCGGCAGCCGTCCGCTTCACCGGACGCGTCGAGGCGGAGGACATCGCGCGCGCCTATGCGGAGTCGGCGATCGCCGTGGTGCCGTCGCTCTACGAGGGGTTCGGCTTCCCGGCCGGCGAGGCGATGGCGTGCGAGGTGCCGATCGTCTCGACGACCGCGGGCGCGCTGCCCGAGGTCGTGGGCCGCGACGGCCGCGCCGGCGTGCTGGTCGAGCCGGGCTCCGCGCCCGCGCTGGCGCGCGCGATCGGCGAGCTGCTCGACGCGCCGGAGCGCCGGCGCGAGATGGGCGTCGCGGGTCGCGCGCGCGTCACGGCGCTGTTCACCTGGCGCCGCGCCGCCGAGCGCACGGTCGAGTCGTATCGCGAGACGATCCAGGAGCGGATGGCGGCTCGATGCTGACCGTCGAGCTCGACCGCCTTCCGCTCGCGCCGGGCAGCCGCGTCCTCGACGTCGGCTGCGGCGGCGGGCGCCACATCCGCGCGACGCGTGCGCTCGACGGCATCGCCGCGGTGGCTCTCGACCGCGGGCGCAAGGAGGTCGACGAGACCGCCGCCTCGCTGCGCGAGCTCGACGCGCTGCCGCCCGAAGCCGGCGGCACGGCGCCCGGCGCCGGCCCGTGGACGGCGCTGCAGGGGACGATCTACGACCTGCCGTTCGCGACCGGCGCCTTCGACTGCGTGATCCTGTCCGAGGTGCTCGAGCATCTCGCCGAGGACGAGCGCGCGCTGCGCGAGGTGACGCGCGTGCTGCGCCCCGGCGGGGTGCTCGCCGTGTCGGTGCCGCGCACGCTGCCCGAGGCCGTGTGCTGGGCGCTGTCGCGGCGCTACCGCAACACGCCCGGAGGACACGTCCGCATCTATCTGCGCTCGACGCTCGAGCGCCTGCTCGCTCGCTGCGGCTACCGCGTCGTCGCGAGCCACTTCGCCCACGCGCTGCACTCGCCGTTCTGGTGGCTCAAGTGCCTCGTGGGGGTCGATCGGCAGGACGCCCTGCCGGTCGCGCTCTACCACCGCTTCCTGGTCTGGGACCTGATGGCTCGGCCGCGCGCGACGCGGCTCCTGGAAGCGATCCTCAACCCGCTGATCGGCAAGAGCCTCGTGCTCTACGCCGTCAAAGGATGACGCCCAGATGCGCCGAGCCGGGAAGCGTGGGTCGAAGCGTGCGCCGAGCCGCGGTCCGCTGACGCCGAGCGAGATCGAGCGGACCGCCGCGTGGATCGCGGCGCAGCAGCAGCCGAGCGGCGAGATCCCGTGGTGCCGCGACGGCAAGACCGATCCGTGGGACCTGGTGCACGCCGCGATGGGGCTCAGCATGGCGGGCCGTCACGCCGAGGCGGTGGCCGCGTTCCGCTTCCTCGCCCGGACGCAGAACGAGGACGGCTCGTGGCCCGCCGAGTGGCGCGGCGAGGTGGTGAGCAACGCGACGCGCGAGACCAACCACGCGGCCTACCTCGCGACCGGCGTGTGGCACCAGTACTGCGCCAGGCCGGACGCCGACTTCCTCGCCGAGATGTGGCCGACGATCGACAGCGCGATCGATTTCGTCGTGCGCATGCAGGAGCCGTGCGGCGGCATCGCGTGGGCGCTCGATCCGGCCGGACGCCCGTGGCGCGCGCCGCTCCTGACCGGCACGTCGTCGATCCACGGCAGCCTGGTGTGCGCGGTGCGGATCGCCGAGCGCCTCGACCACGACCGCCCCGCGTGGCGCCGCGCGCGCACAGGGGTCGCGCGCCTGCTGCGCTGGAACCTCGCCCGCTTCGACCGTCCCGACCTGCCGGAGCCGCAGGGCCGGCACTCGATGGACTGGTACTACCCGGTGCTCGGCGGCGCGCTGCGCGGCCGCTCGGGCCGCGACCGCCTGCTGCGCGCGGAGCACACGGCGACCTTCGTCGAGGACGGCGTCGGCTGCCGCTGCGTCAAGGACCGTCCCTGGTACACGGTGGCCGAGAGCTGCGAGCTCGCGCTCGCGCTCGACGCCGTCGGCCTCACGGTGCAGGCGCGCCAGATCGTGTCGTGGATGAGGGCGCTGCGCACCGAGAACGGCGGCTACTGGACCGGCACCACGCACCCGGACCGCATCCTCTGGCCCGAGGGCGAGCAGACGACCTGGACCGCCGCCACGGTGCTGCTCGCGCACGACGCGCTCGCCGGCGACACGGCGACGCGCAGCTTCTTCCGCGACCTCGCCGGCGACGACCTCGGCGTCGTCGAGCCGCCCCCCGCACCGCGCCGGCGCGTCGAGGACGACGGCGTGCGGAGCCCGGTGCGCGGCGACGACGCGGATTCTGCGTTCGACGTCTGACGCTGCCGCCGATCGCCGCCGACCTCGTGCACGCGGAGGTCGCCGGCGTGGAAGATCGGCGCTCGCAGCTCGAGCGGTCGCGGCGTCAAGCGCCGGATCCGGCCGAGGTCTTCCTCGTCGCCCACGCGCGTCACGAGCAGGAAGGCACCCGACGCGTACGCGTTGCGCAGTGCTCTCGCGACGGCGTCGTCGGGCAGCCAGCTGCTGACCGTGACGAAGCGCGAGCCGACGTCCGGCAGGTAGAGCGGCAGATAGGTGAGCTCCCAGCCGACCGGCGTCGACACGACGATCCGGTCTGCGCGTGCCGGATCCGAGAGCCATTGCGCAAGCCTGCGGGCGTCCTCCGGCGCCCGCGTCGTCAGCCATCGCAAGGGCCGCGCGCCCGAAGCACCGCCGAGGACCATCGCGGCCACCGGCAGCGCGGTCAAGACCGACGCCAGCAGGCGACGGCGCCCTGGAAGCAGCTGCATCGGCACGAACGCGAACGGCAGCGCGAGGACGAGCGCGGTGATGGCGTACCGATTCCAGGCGCTGGCGCCGCGGCTGATCGTGGACCGCTCGAGGACGATCCATGCCGTGGCCCCGAGACCGAGAGCGAGCATCTCGTCCACCGTGCATCGTCGCGTGCAGGCGCGCCACAGCTCGATGAGCAATCCGAGCGCGACCGCTGCGGCGAGGACCGTTCCGAGCTCCATCGACGACGTCGCGACGAGGTGTCGCGCGGCGTGCCACGCCGAGTAGCCGTCGCCGGCCTGCGGCTCCTGCAGCGCCGCGTGAAAGCCCATCCACGGGTCGCCGCAGCGCGCGTTGCCGACCGTCCATGCGACCGGGAACGCGAGCGTCGTCGCGGTCAAGACCAGCGTCTGTCCGATGTGCCGCGTGCGGATCAGCCACCAGAGAACGAGAAGCGGCGGAAAGACCCAGCCCTCGTACCGGATCGTCTGCGCGACCATCGTGCAGAGCCCTCCCGCGAGCAGCGTAAGCCATTGCGCCACGGCGGCTTGCGCGCCCGCGGCAGCGAGGAGCAGCCGCCAGCCGAGGAGAAGCGCGAAGAGGAAGCTCGTCTCCGTGAGCGACGTCGCGGAGAGCTCGGCGTGCAACGGCAGCAGGGCGAGCGCCGCCGCCGCCGGAAGCGCAGCCGCGGCCCCCCAGGTCGCCGCCGCGACCGACCAGAGCAGCGGAACCGACGCGGTCCCGAGGGCGACGTTGAGGGCGCGCGCTCCCCATAACGCCGGGGCGCCGAGTGCGGCCAGCGAGCCGGCGAGGACGGTGTGTCCCGGCGGCCAGGCACCGCAGCTCGGGACGGTCGGCGCGGCCGCCCACGCGTGCGCCATCGTTGCCCGCGTCGGGCCGTCGCCGGGAACGTCGAAGGTCGTCAGGACCAAGACGCGAACGACCGCCGCTGCGCACGTCGACGCCACGACCCAGGACGACCGACATGCGACGACGGCCGCCGCGGCGCTGCACGCACGTCGGAGGCGTCCCACGCCCGCAACGGACGCGGGCGCCCGTCGCGACTTACCTCGATGCCGAGCCCGACGTCCGGCGCCCCGTCGTGCGTCGAGCGCAGCTCTTCGCAACGTCCTGCGGCGCGTCGCCGAGCAGGTAGCGCGGGCCCGCGCCGAGGCGCGCCGCGGCGTCGGACGGGTTGTAGAGCGCGCACGCCTTGAACGACAGGCAGCCGCAGCCGATGCACGAGGTGAGGCGGTCGCGCAGGCGCTCGAGCGTCGCGATCTGCTCGTCGAGGCGAGGCTTCCAGGCGCGCGACAGGCGCGCCCAGTCCTCCTTGGTCGGCGTGCGTCCCGACGGCAGCGTCGCGAGCGCGGCGCGGATCTCCTGGATGGTCAGCCCGACCCGCTGCGCGATGCGCACGAAGGCGACCCTGCGCAGCGCGCCGCGGTGGAAGCGGCGCTGTCCGCCCGGGCTGCGGTGCGCGCGAAGCAGGCCTTCCGTCTCGTAGAAGCGCAGGGCGGACGGCGCGATCCCGGAGCGCTTCGCGACCTGCCCGGCGATCCCGGCAGCAACTTCATCATCCCGACCATGTCGCTGGTCGAGCGCAGCGGGCTCGCGCGCGAGCTGCTCGACGCGCCGACGCGCGGTCTCGAGGTCGCACGGGCGACGCGGCTGCTGGGCCGCGTCGCCGCGTGGTCCATGCTGCAGGACGATCCCGACCACGCGCCCTACGGCTGGAGCCACTGCTTGACGATGCCGCAGGGCGTGCTCGGGGTCGCCGAGGCGTCGGGCGACCCGGCCGCTGCCGTCGCCGTCGCGGCGACGCACGTGCTCGGCTTCCGCGCGACCCTCGGCAAGGTGCGCCTCGACCCGCGCTGGCAGCCGGCGCCGTCCCGCGAGCGCGACCCGCTCGCGTCGCTGGCCGGATCGCCAGGCGAGGCCGCGGCCGGCGTCTGGCACGCGCCGGCGGGGGCGACTCCCGCCGTCGTGACGGCGCTCGCGAAGCGCGCCGCGCTGCACCACGACGCGCACCTCGTCAAGTACACGGTCGCGTGCCTCGACGCCGCGTGCGACGACCCGGAGGCCGCGAGCCTCTACCTGGCGGCGGCAGCGTTCCTCTCGGCGTGGTGGCGCGCGGCCGACGCTGCCGCGACGTGACCGGCCGCCGGCGCTCGGCGTGCGCTCAGCGCCGGCGCAGGACGCCGAGC
>JBFMAS010000017.1:0-7091 GCA_040755575.1 Thermodesulfobacteriota bacterium | reverse complement strand
GCCGGTCGACGTGCGGATCGCACGCGCGACCATCGCGCGCGGCCGGGTCGCGGTCGAGGATCGCGTCGTTCGCCCGGCCTACCGCAACGAGATCGCGCCGCTCGATCTGCGCGCAAGCGGCGTGCGCTGGCCCGGGCCGGTGGTCGACGAGCTCAAGCTCGACGCACGAACGAAGACGGGGGCGCGGCTCCTCGTCACGGGCTCGGTGCGGGGCGGCGCGACCGATCTCACGGCGAAGCTCGACGCGCTGCAGCTCGCGCCGCTGAACCCCTACGCGGCGGGCACGGGCTACGGCGTCGGCGGCGGCACGGTGTCGCTCGAGTCGAAGCTCACGATGAAGGGCGACTCCTACGACGCCTCGAACCGCCTCGTGCTGTCGCAGCTCCAGGTGACCGGCGACCAGGGCGAGGCGCTCTTCCAGCAGCAGTTCGGCGTCCCCCTGTCGCTCGCGCTCGCCCTGCTCACCGACCTGCAGGGCAACATCGCGCTCGACGTCCCGCTGAGCGGCGACCGCGGCGGCGTGAGCGTCGGCCTCGGCTCGATCGTCGGCCAGGCGCTCGCCAAGGCCATCCTCGGAGCGGTGACCTCGCCGCTCAAGATGATCATGGCCGTCGGCACCGCGGGCGGGAAGGTCGAGAGCGCGACGCCGCAGACGATCGCGTTCCGGCCGGGCCGCGCCGAGCTCGCGCCGGGCGGCGAGGATCTGCTCGAGCGCCTCGCGGCGCTTCTCGAGCGCTCGCCCGGCCTGCGCATCGAGCTGCGGGGCCGCGCCGGCGGCGAGGACGAGCGCTGGCTCCGCGAGCAGGCGCTGCGCGAGGAGATCGAGCAGAGCTCCGGCCTGTGGGGCTCGATGCTACACGTCGGCGAGCTCGACGAGCGCGAGGCGGTCCTGCCGGTGCTGCAGAAGCGCGCCGAGGACGAGCCTGCCGACGTCCCGGAGGAAGCGCGCGCGTGGTTCGAGGAGCGCGTCGCCGAGCAGACCGTGCCCGCGGGGCGCGTCGCCGAGCTCGCCGGCGAGCGCGCGGAGCTGGTGCGCGCGGCGCTCGTCGAGCGGCACGGCATCGCGACCGAGCGGGTCGCGATCGCGGAAGCCGAGGCGTCCTCGACCGGCCAGGAGGCGCCCGAGGTGGCGCTCGCGCTCGGCGCGATGTCGGGGGCGGCGAGCGTCGCGGTGAGCGACGCGCCCACGCCGTCGCCGTGACGACGGTTCGCGTCAGCCGGCGGCGGCGAACCGCGCGCGCAGCGTCTCGAGGTTGCCGGGCGCGAGCTCCTCGTCGTCCGGGTGCGTCACACGCACGCGCTCGAGCTGGCGGGCGAGGACCGGCGAGGACGGGTCGTCGGCGAGCCACTGCGCGAGCATGACGGCGCACTCGCGCACCCGGTGCTCGCACGTCTCGCGGACCGCCTGCGCGCGGTCCTCCTCGCGCAGCCGCCCGCCGGAGCGCGCGGCCCAGCGCTGCAGCAGCGACGCGCTGCCGCCGCTGCCGCCGGCGAGCCGGGCGGCCTCGGGCAGGTCCGCCGCTCCGCCGCGGAAGAACGCGCGCGCCGCATGGTGGCTCAGGATCGGATGGAGGAGCGTGTGGACCGGCCCCGTTCCCGCGTCCGCGCTCACCGCCCCGATCGGCAGCAGCTCGTGCGCGAGCAGCGCCGGCACGCCCGGCACGCCCGCCCGCTTGAGGCCCCTGGCGAAGTCGACGTGCGCGGCCCGGCGCGCGAGGCGGTCGAGGTCGATCTCGGCGTCCGGCGCCTGGAAGCCGAGCAGCAGCAGGTCGTTGCTCATCGTGTACCAGACGGCGACGCGGTCGAAGACGGAGGCGTACGTGCGCAGCACCACGCCGAGCGTCTCGTCGTCGGTCTCGTAGGTGTGGAACCACTGCGCGAGCACGCCGCCCGGCGCGAGGCGCGCGCGTGCGGCCTCGAGGAACTCGCGGCTGAACAGCATCTCGACCCCGGTCACCCAGGGGTTGCTCGGCTCCGAGACGATGACGTCGAACGGCCGCGTGCTGCGCAAGAGCGCACGGTACGCGTCCGACACGACGACGCGCACCTCGTCGCTGCGCGAGGCGCTCCTGTTGCCTTCCTCGAAGTACGGCGCCGCCTGCATCACGGCGGGCGAGATCTCGGCGACGACCACCTCGCGCATGGAGCGCAGCGCGGCGAGCTCGCCGACGGTCACGCCGGTGCCCCAGCCGACCACGAACGCGGTCTCGGCGCGCTCGGCGACGAGCGCCGGCACGAGGGCCAGCAGCGCCATCGTCGTGTAGTCGAGCGCGAGGGCGCCGTCGGGCTTGCCGTTGGTGACGATGCTGCGCGTCGTGCGCCCTTCCCACAGCGGGAACTCCTTGACGGCGATCGACGCGACCGGGTCGTCCCGGTAGTAGAGGATCTCGACGCCTCCGTCGTCCGCGAAGAAGGCGTCCGGGCCGAGGTGGGTGCGCTCCGTCGCAGCCCGCACGCGGAAGAGCCCGGCGGAGAGCCGCTGCGGCGACCACGCGGGCAGCGCGAAAAGCACCGCGAGCGCGCCGGCGGCGCAGGCGACGCCGGCCACGCGCAGGCGGGCCCCGGGCATCAGCAGCGTGAGGATCGTCGCTCCGACGACGAGCGCGCCGCACGCGACCTCGAACACGGCGTGCATGTCGACCCAGAAGAACAGCACGTAGCCGCCGAGCAGCGCGCCGAGCAGCGAGCCGATCGTGTTCCAGCTGTAGAGCTTGCCCGCGACCGCGCCGAGATCGCCGATGCTGCCGCGCAGGTGGTGGAAGAGCAGCGGCAGCGTCGCCCCGGAGAGGAGCACGGGTACGACGAGCACGCCGAGAACCGCCGCGAAGCACGTCGCGTAGTACGCGTAGAACGCGGCGTCGTCGCTCGCGAACGAGACGCGCAGGACGTGCGCCCAGTACGGCGCGTCCTCGAGCTGCGTGTCGAGCACGAGCAGTGCCGCGACCAGGGCCCACTGGCTCGCGACCGTCATGGCCGGCGTGATGCGCCGCAGCGCCGACACCCCGAAGCTGCCGAGAGCGATGCACAGCACGAAGGCCGCGACCACCATCGCGAAGGTGAAGTGCGACGAGCCGAAGGCGAGCCCGGCCAGGCGGATCAGGACTGTCTGCACGGTCATCATCGCGAAGCCCGACAGGAGCGCGACCGCGGCGAACGCGGCGAAGCGCGGCACGACGGCGGGTGCGTCGTTCGGCTCCGCGGCCGCGGCCGGCACGGCGGCGGGGGCGCGCGCCCCGAGGACGACGAAGGCCGCGCCCGCGAGCAGGTTCACGGCGCCCATCGCCTGCAGCACGCCGACCAGGCCGAGCGCGGGCACGAGAACGAACGCCGAAGCGAGCGCGCCCAGGAACGCGCCGGCGGTGTTGCTGGCGTAGACCAGCGCGTGCAGCCGGGTCGCGTCCGCGACGCTGCGCGACAGCGCCTGCGTCAGCATCGGGATGGTCCCGCCCATCAGCACTGTCGGCGGACCGATCAGCAGCGCGGCGAGCAGCACGTCGAGCGCGAAGGCGGCGCCCGGCAGCGTCGCCGGAAAGCGGTACGACGCGGCCTGCGCGAGGCCGAACAGCCAGGGGAAGGCGAAGGCGTAGAGGCCGATCGCCGCCTCGACGACGCCGTAGGCGAGCGCGAGCCGCGGCGCCTCGCGGCGCCGCGCGGCGCGGGCCATCGCGCGCGCCGTGACGCGGCCGAAGACGGCGTAGCCCAGCGACAGGCCGCCCAGGAAGATCGCCAGCACGGCGGCCGTCGCCTCGCTGTGCGAGCCGAGCAGCGTCGCCAGGTAGCGCTGCCAGGCGACCTCGTAGACGAGGCCGCTCACGCCCGTGAGCAGCGTCAGGACGAGTGCGATGGAGCGGGCCAAGGAGAGTCTCGAACGACCGGAAGCCGCGACCAGCCGGCGGGCGTGGAGCCTAGGCCGCGGGTCGAGAGACGGTCAAGCGCGATCCCGGGCGAGCGGGCGAGCGGTCACGGCTCCTCGGCGCCGAACGTGTCGCACGCCGCGAGCGTCCCCTCCTCGAAGCCGCGCCGGAACCAGCGCGCCCGCTGCTCCGCGGAGCCGTGCGTGAACGACTCCGGCACGACGTAGCCCTGCGTCTTCCTCTGGATGCGGTCGTCGCCGACGGCCGCCGCGGCGCCGAGCGCCTCCTCGACGTCGCCGCGCTCGAGCACCGCCTTCGCGCGCTGCGTGTGGTTCGCCCACACGCCCGACAGGCAGTCGGCCTGGAGCTCGAGGCGCACCGACAGCTCGTTCGCCGCCGCTCCCCCGCGGCGCTGCGCCTCCTGCACCTTGCCCGAGATGCCGAGCAGGTTCTGCACGTGGTGGCCGACCTCGTGCGCGACGACGTAGGCCTGCGCGAAGTCGCCCGGCGCGCCGAACCGCTGCTGCAGCTCCTCGTAGAACTCGAGGTCGATGTACACCTTGCCGTCGAGCGGACAGTAGAACGGCCCGACGGCCGCCTGCGCGAAGCCGCAGCCCGACTCGACGGCGCCCGAGAACAGCACGAGGGTCGGCTCGCGGTACTGGCGGCCGATCTCGCCGCGGAAGACCTCGTTCCACACGTCCTCGGTGTCGGCGAGAACGACGGACACGAACTCGCGCTTCTCCTGCTCGTGCGGCGACTCCTGGTAGGGCTCGCCGGTGGTCGTCGTGTCGGTCGCGGGACCGGACACCTGCTCGAGGAGCTGCAGCGGGTCCTGCCCGGTGACGAGCGCGAACAGCAGCAGGACGACGAGCCCGGTGCCGCCGATGCCGACGATGCCGCCGCGCGACACGCGGTGGCCGCGCACGTCCTCGACGTTGGAGCTCTGCCTGCGGCCGCGCCAGCGCATCGCCCCTACCCTATCCGAGTTTGCACGCTACACCACCGTACCTTCCGGCCGCGGCGTCGGGACGACGGTGAGCGGGATGTCCGGCGCGGGCCCCCAGGCGACGGCGGCCTTCGAGAAGCCCTGCGCGATCGTGGTGGTGAGCGCGAGCTCGACGATCTCCGCCGGCGACAGCTCGGCGCGCAGCCGCGCGGCGAGCGCGGCGTCGACCTCGCCCGGCGCCGGCCCGAGCAGCACGTCGACGAAGCGCAGCACGACCTTCAGGCGCTCGGGCAGCGCGCCGTCCTCGAAGCCGTCGCGGATCTCGTCGACCAGCTCCTCGGTGAGGCCCGCCTCGCGCGCGCCGGCGAAGCGCAGGTTGCGGCAGATCCCGCAGCCGGTGACGCGGGCGTTGCGCAGCCGCGCGACCTCCTTGGTCGGCTGGTCCAGCACGCCGTGCGACCACAGCGTGCCGTAGAAGCGGTTGAAGGCGGCGAAGAGGTGCGGGCGGTGCTCGAGGAAGGTGCGCTTGCCGGGCGGCGGTGCGATGCGCGGCGAGCGGGCGCTCACGCGTCGTCCTCGAGGCAGGTAGCGAGCGCGAGCTCGAAGCGCAGCAGCGCCTCGACCAGCGCGAGGCCCATGGTGAAGGCAGCGCAGGGTTGATCGCCGAGCGCCGCACGCAGGCGCGCGCAGTGCTCGTCCGTCATGCCGGAGGGATCGAGCAGCCACTGCTCGGCGAACTCGAGCGCCGCGCGCTGGCGCTCGGAGAAGCGGCTCGACGTCGGCCAGCGCGGCAGCTCGTCGAGCAGCTCGGGCGTCAGACCGGCCGCGACGGCGAGCGGGTGCGGCTTCATGCCGCGCGGGTCGAGGCCGAGGAGGCGTCCGAGGCGCTGGCGGCAGAGCTCGAGCAGCAGCGGGTCGGTCGCGGCGTCGCGCCAGACGGCGTCGCGGTAGGCGCGCAGCGACGCGGCCGCCGGCGTCAGGTCGAGCAGGCGCTCCACGCGCGCCGCGCTCGCACCGCCGTCGTCGCTCCAGGTCTCGCGCATGGCTCGCCCGCGCGAGCGATACTGCGGCTCGCGCGGGCGAGGCAAGCGGGCTCGCTCAGGCCTTCTTGACCGTGATCTGGACGCGGCGGTTCTTCTGCCGGCCCTCGGGGTCGTCGCTGCCGTCGGGCTTCTCGTTCGGCGCGACCGGGTTCGCCTCGCCGAGGCCCCTCGTCGTCATCGCGGCGTTGGCTCCGTTCTTCACGAGCCACGCTTTGACGGTCTCGGCACGCTTGCGCGACAGCGTGAGGTTGTAGGCGTCGGAGCCCTTCGAGTCGGTGTAGCCCTCGATCAGGACGGCCGGCTTCGGGTAGCGCGCGATCACCTCGGCGACCTGGCGCAGGATCGGCTCAGCCTCGGGGCGCAGCGTCGCCTGGTCGAAGTCGAACAGCACGTCGCCCGACAGCTCGATGCGGATCTCGGTGTCGGTCTCCTCGAGCTCGAGCGCCTCGACCTCGCCCTCGACGCGCTCGACCTTCATCTCGAGCTCGAGCACCCGGTACTCGAGGTCGCGCGGCGAGGTCTCGAGGGCGCGCACGTCGAGCTTCACGTCCGTCGGCAGCGCGGCGTCGACGGCGACGCCCTCGTCCTCGCCGAATGCCGGCAGCGCCGCCAGCAGGACGGCGAGCGCGGCGAGCGGCAGCGTCGTCACGGCGCGAGCGGCACGTCTTCGAGGGGCGCGATGCCGGCGATGTACACGGTCACCTTGTCGACGCTCGCCGGCGGCGCCGGATACTTCGCCCAGGTCTTGAGCGTCTTGCCCGGCTCGACCTCGATGTCCGCGTCCTTGCCTTCCTTGTGCTTGGCAGCGACCGGCACGCCCTTCGCGTCCTCGATGACCAGGTACTTCTTCTTGTTCGCCGGGTCGACGATGTAGGCCTCGACGGCGAGCATGTACGGGTCCTGCGGGTAGACGCCGGACCGGCTGAAGAGCGGCTTCACCTCGTTCGACTTGTTCTCGTACTGCCACTTCATGGTCACGGTGTTGCCGCTCGTGCGCTTGAGCTCGAGCAGCGTGACCTCGACCTCGCCGACCTCGTGCTCCTCGGTCGCGAGGGGCTTGCCGGGCTGCGCGGCGGGCGTTGCCGCCGGCTCCTGCGCCCCGGCGCCGGCGGCGCCGGCGACGACCGCGACCAGGCCCACCGCACAGGCCGCCCACCCGCGCTGCATGCGTCGCTTCATGTCGTCCTCCTCTCGCTCGCTCGAGCGAGCGCTACGCGAGACGCTACGACCAGGATTCGGCCGTCA
>JBFMAS010000016.1:0-3302 GCA_040755575.1 Thermodesulfobacteriota bacterium | reverse complement strand
GAGCTGCTCGATCGGCCCGAACGTCGCGCCGCCGTCGACGCTCGCGCGCGCGACGATGCGCCGGCGCACCGCGGTCGCGTCCTCCCAGACGACCAGGACGCGGCCGTCGGGCGTCACCCCGAGCCGCACCTGGTCCGGAATCGAGCCCTCGGAGCGGTCGAGGCGCTGCGGCACGCCGAAGCTCGCGCCGTCCGGGGAGGTCGCGAAGAACAGCCCGGGGCGGCCCTCGGTGCCCTCGGTGTACCAGGCGGCGTAGACCTTGCCTCCGCCGTCGACGCCGACCGCGCCGCCGCGGTGCGGGCAGGCCGGCATCCGCCAGCGGTCCTCGCTCACGCGCACGGCGGGCGCGAACGTCCTGCCGTCGTCGTCGGACGCCGCGAGCACCATGTCGCGCACCTGATCGGGGAAGTCCTTGCGCCACAGCACCGCGGCCCGCCGCGCGCGCGCGCCGACCGCGACCCGGCAGCAGACGCAGGTCTCGCTGCCGATCTGCTCCGTCTCGTCGACGCGGCTGCCGCGCTCGCCGACACGCGCGAGGTAGGTGCCCGCCTTGCCCTGGCCGTCGCGGCTGTCGATCCACGACAGCAGCACGTCGCCGTCGCCCGCCACCGCGAGGCCGTCGAACGAGTGCGAGATCGGGCGGTCCTGGTTGACGCGCAGCGGCGGCGCGAAGGTGCGGCCGCCGTCGAGCGAGCGCGACAGGCGCAGGTCGGACGCGAAGAGCGTCCCTTCTGGCTTCAGCTTGACGGACGACCACGAGGCGTAGACCTCGCCCGCCGGTCCGACCGCGAGCGCCGGCGCCTGGTGCAGGGCGTCGACCGGCAGCCCGGGCGGGTCGACGCGCACCGGCTGCGCGCCCTCCTCGCCGGGCGCGACGACCCAGAGGTGATTGACGTCGCCCTCGGCCGCGATCCAGGCGAGGAGGGGGACGCCGTCGGCGCGCACCGCGACCGCGGGCGCCGAGATCGGGACGTGCGGCCCGCGCGCGGCGTGCGTCCAGGCGAGGCGCTCGCCGCGGACCAGCTCCGGCGCGGCCGCGAAGGCGTCGCGCACTCCACCGGCCCCCGCCGCGAGCGGGAGCAGCGCGCACCAAAACAGGAGGGCACGAACGCGCGTCACATCCACCTCCATTGCACGCCGCCGTAGAACGAGCGGCCGTCGCCGGGATAGAAGTACTCCCCGGTCGCGCTGTCCACCTCGACCGCGGCGACGTAGTTCACGTCGTTCAGGTTGCGCGCCTCGAAGAACACCTCGAGGTTCCACGGCGCGTAGAGGTACCCGCTGCGGAAGTTGGCGAACGCGTAGCCCGGCGCGCTCGCCGTGTTCTCGCTGTTCACCGCGTAGCTCGACGGCACCGCCTCGTAGCCCGGCGCGACCCAGAAGCCCGACGCCGTCTCCCAGCGCAGCTCGCCCGCGAGGAAGAACTCGGGCAGGCCGGGCAGCATGTTGTCGCCGAAGGTCGGGTCGTCGACGAAGCGGAAGTCGCCGAAGGTGAAGTTGTTGACGAAGCGGACGCGGTCCTCGACGCCGGCGAGACCGAGCGCCGCGGCGAGGTTGCGCGCGAGCGTCACGTCGGTGCCGAGCTCGACGCCGGTGTGGCGCGAGCGCGGGATGTTCTGGAAGCGCGGGATGGTGAACGGCGCGCCCGGGAACGGCTGCACGTTGACGTTCTGGATCTCGTTCCACAGCTCGACGTCGTAGACCGACACGTCCCAGCGGACCCGGTCGTCTGCGACGACGCCGCGCGTGCCGATCTCGAACTGCCAGCCGTCCTGCGCCTTCAGGTCGTCGATGCTGCCGTCGACGTTGCCGGGCGCCGTCAGCTCGAGCAGCAGCGGCGGCTCCACCGCGTTGTTCGCGTTGGCGTAGATCTGGATCGCCCGCGCAGCCTGCCACAGCAGCCCGAAGCGCGGCATGAGGTCGACGAAGTCGACCGTCCCCGTGATGCCCGTCGGCTCGTCGAGCTTCGGGCGCACCTCGCGTCGTGCCCACTGCACGCGCCCGCCGAGGACGAGGGTCAGGTCGTCCGTGAGCACGAGCTGCTCCTCGCCGTAGAGGCCGACGTTGCTCGCCTCGTTGCGGTCGTCCTTGATCTTCTCCTCGCGGATGCCGCCGTCGTTCGCGTACTGCCGGTCCGCCATCCACGTGCCGTAGTACTGCAGGCCGATCATGAAGCGGTTCGCCTGATCGAGGAACGGCAGCTCGTTCAGGTAGCGGACCTCCGTGCCCCAGTTGAAGGTACGGTCGTCGATGATCGCGAACGGCAGCGGGTGATCGAGGTCCTGGTAGTTGAACTGCGCGAGCCACTCGACGAGCTGCCCGTCGCCGATCGGCCGCCGGTACGTCAGCGCGGGGAAGAAGTAGTTGTAGTTGCGCTCGGCGCCCTGCGCGACGTACTCGGCGTTCGCCTGCGTCGGGTCGTCCTCGAACTGCTGGCGCGTGAGCGAGCCGGGCAGCGTCTCCTTGACGTTGGCGTAGATGAAGTCGAGGCGCAACGAGCCCTGCTCGCCGAGGTCCCAGCCGACGTTCGAGTAGGCGCGGCGGCGCACCTGCTGGCTGTGGGCGCGGTAGCCGCGCAGCTCGGTGTCGGCGAGGCCGACGTAGCCGTCGAACGGCTCCGCGACGAACGCCCCGCTGATCGCGTTCTTGAAGTAGTCGAACGAGCCGAACTCGCTGCGGATCGAGGAGGCGGGCGCGTCGCGGCCGGTGAAGGTGACGAAGTCGATCGCGCCGCCGAGCGTGTTCGCGCCGTAGCGCAGGGCGTTCGCGCCCTTGTAGATCTCGATGCGCTTGACGGACAGGAGCTCGATCGACTCGAAGTCCGAGAAGCCGTCGGCGTTGCCGTAGGGAAACGAGTTCAGCAGCAGGTTGACCCCGCGCACGTGGAAGTTGTTGCGGATGCCCGAGCCGCGGATCGAGAGCTGCGCCTCCTCGGCGCCGAAGCGCGGCCGCACGAGGACGCCTGGCACGAACTCGAGCGCGTCGCGCAGGTTCGAGGTCCGCGTCTCGCGGATCTCCTCCTCGCCGACGAGCTCGACGCCGCCCGGCGTGCGGTCGATCTCCTTCTCCGCCTGCGCGTCGCTCTGCAGCCTGTCGTCGGGCAGGCGATGCGCCTCGACCACCGTCGCCTCGATCTGGATGGGCTCGCCCTGTGCGTGCACGAGCGGCGTCGAGACTGCGATGCCGCACGCGGCGCAAGCGACGCAAGCGGCGCGCACGACGGCGTGGCCGCCGAGCGTCGCTCGAAATCTGGATTGCATGGAATACCCCCGGCCGTGGCGGACGCACGCGTCCCCACGGCC
>JBFMAS010000015.1:0-19288 GCA_040755575.1 Thermodesulfobacteriota bacterium | reverse complement strand
CACCAGCGCTCCGCCGTCAGCAGGTACGATCCGGAGTCCGCGGTCAGAAGCGGTACCGGGCTCGCCGCGAGGACGACCAGGCGGAGCGCGACGGCGGCCGTCGCGAGCGCGACGAGGCAGCGGCGTTCCGCGTGCTCGGGACCTCGCGGCGCCGCGCTCGACGCGACCGTCGTCACGGCGTCTCCGGAGCGGCCGCTACGAAGCCGAGCCGAGACGCATGACGAGGCCCGCCACCGCGCCGACGAGGAGCAGCAGACACGCCGTCGACTGGACGAAGAAGCCGGGCAAGCGCCGCTCGACCGCCTCCCTGTAGCCCACGAAGTAGAGGGCACGGCCGACGATCCAGAGGAGGCCGAGCACCGCAGCGGCCCGATCGCTGAAGTAGATCGCGCAGAGCCAGAGCAGCGGCAGGAAGATCGGCATCCACTCGAGCGTGTTCATGTGGACGCGGTACACGCGCTCGAAATCGGGATGCCCGGCTACGGCCGGCAGCTTGACGTCGAACTTGCGCCGCGCGAGCGCCACCCGGGTGGCGAGGAAGAAGTAGAACGCGACCGCCAGCAAGGTGACGATCGCCGTCAGGTGGGGCATCTGCCTCTCCTTTCGCCCGCACGCCGTCGAGTGCCTGGTGCGCGGGCGGCAAGCGGCGCACCTACGGCGAAACGGCGGTGCGCGCAAGCAGGAGCCGGCCGGCTCGCGCACTCCGCCGCCGGCGCGTCCGACCTCAGCAGGTGACGTGCAGGATCGCGTTGGTGTCCTTCGCTCCTTTTCCCTCGAGCACCTCGATCGCCCCGGCGCGTGGGCAGGATCAGGAGCTCGATCCTGCGTCGCAGAGCCTCGAGCTTCACCTCGTCCATCACCGGGAGGGCACCCGTGCCGCTGCCGATCACCAGGCGGCGGCACTTCCACGGGATGTCCTCCTCCACCGAGAGCGGCGTATGGCCGTACTGCTCGCGGTACTTCCGCGACGGCTTCTTCTTGCGCTTGCGCACCGTGCCGCGGTCGATGACGACGTCGTGCTCGTAGGTGACGCCGTCGATCCGGATCGAGCCGAACGAGAACGCTTCGAACCGCATGTCGACCTCGCTCCGCCGGGGCGGAGACGTCTCGGGACGGGTCGATGGAATACAGCGAGGATCAGCGGCACCAAACGGCGCTCTCGGAGACGCACCGGTAGACGACGCTGCCGTCGCGAAGGGCACGTCCGGCTGCGCGTCACGCACGCTCGCCGCTCACCCAGTCGTCGAGCAGCGTGTACGCGACCGCGAGGACCACGGGTCCGACGAAGATGCCGACGACGCCGAAGGCGACGAGCCCGCCCACCACGCCGCCGACGATCAGCAGCAGCGGCAGCTCCGCGCCCTGGCGGATCAGCACGGGCCGCAGGAAGTTGTCCATCAGACCAACGGCGAGAGACCACACCAGCATCAGCGTTCCCCAGCCCGACCCCGCGTGCCTCCACACCCAGGCGGTGCAGGCGAGCAGGACCAGCAGCGGTCCGATCTGCGCGATGCACAGCATGAACATGATCGCGGTCAGGATCGCGACGAACGGCACGCCCGCGACGACGAGCCCCAGGCCGCCGAGCAGCGACTGCACGACCGCGGTGACGACCACGCCGAGCGCCACGCCGCGGATCGCCTGACCCGCGAGGATCACCATGCGCTCGCCCTGCGCGTCGGCGAGGCGCGCGCCGAAGCGACGGACCCACGCGGCCCACCCCTCGCCGCCGGCGTAGAGCACCGACGATAGGATCACGATCAGCACGAACTCGAGCAGCACCACGGCGAAGCTGCCCGCTCGGCGCACGAACCACGACACGCCGGCCCGAAGGTAGGGATTCAGCAGGTCCGCGAGGTGCGCCGTCCCCTGCGCGGACAGCTCGCTCCACGCGTCCGCCGCGCGGGGCCCGAAGAGCGGCACCGAAGCGAGCCAGGCCGGCGCGGCCGGCAGCCGGGCGTCGACGAGCGGCGCCGCCGCGACCGGGATGTCGTCGGCGTGCGTCAGGATCGCGTCGAGCGCGACGCCGAGCGGCACGAGCAGGATCGCGAGCAGCGACAGGCACATGACGGCGACGGCGAGACCGCGGCTGCCCCACAGTGCGCGCTGCACGCGGCACAGGATCGGCCAGGTCGCAACCACGATCATCACCGCCCAGATGAAGGCCGCGAGGAACGGACGCAGGATCCAGACCGATCCGGCGATCAGGCCTCCGATGAAGGTCACCGACAGCGTGACACGGGCCAGGTCGGAGCGTCTCTCGGCCATCGTCGACCTCATCTGCAGAGGAGCAGCCTCACGGTCTGCGCGACGCCGCGCCGCGCGACCTGCCGCTCACGCGAGCTCGATGCGCAGGACGTTGCCGCTCGGCGCGAGGCGCTCGCGCAGCACGTCCATCGCGACCACGGCGCCGCCCGTGCGGTACGCATTCGGCTCACGCGTGAACGGCAGGTCGGCGCAGTTCAGCGCGAGCGACACGGGCCCCGCGCCACGCGCGCCGACCGCGTACTCGACGCGCAGCGGGCGCCCGCCGACCTCGGTGTCGACCGCGAGGCGGTCGAGCGCGCGCGGCAGCACCGGGTCGACGACGACGAACGAGCGCGCGCGCCTGAGGCCGAGCAGGTGCTCGTGGATCAGCCGGAAGGCGATGCCCGCGCCGCTCGAGTAGACGCGCCAGCCGCCCTCGAACGCGATCTCGCCGGTGCGCACCTCGCCGTAGCGCTCCTGCGCCTCGTAGCGATCGGCGAACGCCGGGTCCGAGCTCGACGTGTAGCAGTTCGCCTGACGCAGCCGCGCGCTCGGCACGACGTCGCGGATCCCGATCGGCACCGCCTTGCGCAGCGCCAGCCAGAACGCCTCCGCTTCGCCGTAGCGCGCCATCGCCTCCGCGTAGCGCAGGTGAGCGTGCACGTACATGAGGCCGATCTCGCGGCCGAAGAACGTGCTGCTCTCGGCGCGCTGGAAGATGCGCTGCACGCCGCCGCGATAGACCGGCGGCCGGTCGAAGAGGCGCGCGCCGTCGGCCGCGAGCAGGTGCTCGCGGACGAGCGCCACGTGCCGCTCCGCCTGCGCGGGCGTCAGCAGCTCGTCGATGATCGCGTGGACGATCGGCAGCAGCGAGCAGCGGAGCCCGGTGGTGCGGTCGCTCGGGTGCGCGAGGTAGTCGACCCGCCCGTCCTCGTGGAACCACGCGAAGCCCGCGAGCGTCCCGTCGGGCAGGAGCAGGCGCTGGAAGTCGGCGCGCGTCGCCTGCGCGAGCGCCTCGAGCGGCGGCGCCAGCTCGGCGCGCCCGACGTGCCGCAGCGCCTTCGCGAGCGTCTCGAGCGTCCGCACCTGCAGGGTGACCGTCCAGCTGCTGCACAGCCGCTCGCGCATCGTCGGGTCGACCGGCTGCAGCGCGTCGTTCCAGTCGCCGTTGCCGTAGGCCGCGAGGCTCGTGCCGGCGATGTGGCGGCGCTCGACGACCTGCAGGGCGCGCTCGACGTGGCCGCGAACGGTCGCGTGCTCCGCGGCGTCGTCGCCTTGCGGGTGGAAGAACGGCAGCTCGACGTCGAGGAAGGCGCCGTCGTCCGACGCGAGCAGGTACTGCGCGAGCGCGAGCAGCGGCCAGTAGACGATGTCGCCGTGCGAGTCGTCGGGGCGGATGCCGCGGTCGCGCGGGAAGAACATGAACCATTGCGGCCAGTCGCCGTCGGGGTTCTGCGCGACGAAGACGCGCCGCAGGAGCTCGCGCAGCGGCTCCGTCCTGCCGAGCGCCAGCAGCAGCTCGACCGGGCCCTGCGTCACGTCGCGCGTGCCCCAGCCGCCGCCCGAGTACTGCTCGAGCCCGCGCGGCGCGAGGAAGTGGATCATCGCGTCGTGGGCGAGCCACGGCAGCATCTCGTGCAGCCGCGTGACGCTCGCGCCCTCGCCGTCACGGGGCGGGCGGAGGGTCGTGCCGCCGGACAGCTCGCGCCAGTGCGACTCCTCGGCGGCGCGGTCGGCCGACGCGTCGCCCGCGCTCTCCGCCGTGCCGCCGACGCCCGCGCCGCCGACCGGAATCAGCCCGCCGGTGATGCGCAAGCCGACCGCCCGCGACGGCGCCGTCTCGAGCACCAGGAACGGCTCGTGCCGGGAGCGTCCGTCGGCGAACAGCGCCTCGTCGCCCGCGACGCTCGCGAGCGCCGTGCCCGCGTCGGGTGCGATGCGCAGGAAGCCGCCGGGGAAGCGCCGGCCGAGCTCGGTGTCCGGGATGGTCCGCACCAGCACCGCGTCGCCGTCGCGCTCGTACGCGACGCCGCGCAGGTCGAGACCGTCGTCGCCGCCGATCGCGACGTGCTGCGACACGAGGAAGCGGCGGGCGGGCCCGCTCGTCACCTCGATCCTCAACACGAGCTCGTGCCGCCGCGTCGCTGCGATGCTCTCGACGCGGATCACATCGCCCGCGACCTTGTAGGTCCAGCGCGCGCTGCCGGGCGACATGTCGAACGCGGACGGCACGCCGAGGATCCGCCAGCCGCCCGCGAGGTCGACCAGCACGCGCAGCCCGCCGGTGCGGGAGAGGCCCAGGTACGAGCGCACGGTCGACAGCACGCGGTTGATGTTCACGTGCCCCTGCGTGACCAGCGAGTGGAAGACGCCGTCCATCCACACGGTGGACGTGAGCGACGACTCGTCGGGCTCGAGGCGGTCGCCCGTGCGCACGATCTGCCCGTGCGGACGGAGGCTCGCGCGCTCCTTCGGCGGCAGGACGACGTGCGTGTGCGCGCCGGCGAAGAACGACAGCAGCGCGCCGTCGCTGCGCTCGACCTCGCGCCAGCCGCCCGGGTAGAGGGCGCGCAGCTCCGCCTCATCGAGGGGCTCGCCCTCGAGCAGCGCCGCCGTCGAGAACGCCGTCGCGACCGGGGCCGCGCCGCCCGCGGGCAGCGCTCTCCAGTCCGGCGGCGCCGCCTCGGGCAGCGCGAGGGCCTGCGCGACGCGTGCGAGGTCGGCGTCGCTCGTCGCGTCGGGATGGTCCGCCTCGAGCCAGGCGAAGAAGCCGCGCTGGGCGGTGGCACCGGGTGCGAGGTCGACGGCCTCGTCCTGCAGCGCGATCATCGCGTGCTCGTGCTGCAGCCGCTTTCCGGGCAGCTCGCCCGCGAGCGCCGGGGGCGGCGCACCGGCGCGGGTTGCGAGGCCGTGCAGCTGCAGCGCATCGGTCGCGTACGCGACCGTGCGTCCGAGCGCGCCGAACAGCGCCCACGGATGGCGGCCGTCCGTCAGGAGGTTCTGCCGCACGGCGATCACCGTGCCGCGCTCGGGGTGCGCGAGCGGCTGATGATCGAGGTACTGGCTCACGTAGTACTCGTTCATCCGGATCGCCGCGTACGCCGCGAGCGCCACGTCCTGCGCGTGCACGAGATCGACGCGTACCGGTGCGGTCCCCGCGTTCTCGAGGTGCGCGTGCCAGAACCACGCCGGCGCGTCCCCGGCGAGCACGAGAGCGAGCGTGAAGCGGATCCCGCGCCACTCGCCGCGCACCGTCAGGCCGGACGCGTCGAGCCGGACGATGCCCGGGCTCGCCGGCCCGAGCAGCGGCACGGCTGCGATCTCCGTGCCGTGGCGGCGCAGCCAGAGGTTCGCCGGCCCGCCCTCGAGCTCGTTGCCGGGGAAGAGGTTCAGCGCGAGCTCGCGATGCGACATCCGACGCACCGCGCCGTTGCGATTGACCTCGAACGACAGGCCGGACGGGCTCTCGACCCGCACGGGGCCCACGGGGACGTCACTCTCGCTGGTCATGGCAAGCTCGCGCGCTGCGCCTCCTCCTGCTCGGCGCTCTCGACGATCTTTCCGTCACGGATCGGCCGCCAGCTCCAGCGGCCGGCATCGCCGATCTCGAGCAGCGCGTCGTAGTGGCCGAGGTGCTCGGCCTCGTCGTCCAGGCTCGCGATCGTCACGCACGTGGTCCGGCACGCGCACAGCGCCGAGAGCGCGCGGTCGATGCGCTCGGCGTCGAGCGTGCGGCCGGGGTGGTCGAGGAAGACGAAGCGCGGCCGCGTCAGGACGACGCGCGCGATCGACAGGAGCTGCTGCTCGCGCAGCGACAGCACGTCGGTCCAGTCCTCCTCGCTGTCGAGCCCGCCGCCACGCTGCACGACCTCGTCGATGCCGAGCGTCGCCAGCACGCGGTGGACGTCGGCGTCGCTCGCGCTCGCGGCGGCCGAGCCGTCGCCGTTGCCGAGCAGCACGTCGCGCAGCGTGCCCGGCGGCACGAACGGACGCTCGGGCAGGAAGGCGATCTCGCGCAGCGCCGGCCGCACGATGCGGCCGCTGCCGTTGCCCCACATGCCCGCCGTGGCATGGACGATCGCCTCGCGCGCCGCGCTGTCGCCGCTGCGCACCAGCACGCGCGTCCCGCTCGGGATCGTGGCCGTGAGGTCGTCCACCAGCACGCGGCCGTCGCGCGGCGCGCGCAGCGTGACATGCTCGTACGCGACGTGGTCGTCCGCCTCCGTGATGCGCAGGCGGCGCGCGTCGGCGGGCGGCGGCACCACCGCTTCGGCCAGCGCGTTGAGGCGCGCGAGCACCGCCGTGTACGACGAGATCGCCTGGAACTGCGTGACCACCAGCGAGAACGCGCCCAGCAGGTGCGCGAACGCCATCGCCGCCTGCGTGATCGTGCCGAACTCCACTTCGCCGCGGATGAACAGCGGGGCGACGATCAGCGCCGGGATGATCTGGATCATGTAGTTGTAGCCGGTGGTGAAGAAGCCGAGGTTCCGGTTCACCGCGATGATGTGCTTGAGGTTCGCGACGAGCGCGTCGACGCGGCCCATCAGCCGGCCTTCGAGGAAGTGCTCGCGGTGCAGCAGCGCCACCGACTCCGCGTTCTCGCGCACGTGGATCAGCTCGGCGCGGAAGTCGGCCTCGCGGTCGGCCTGGCGGTAGTTGAGCGGCACGAGCCGGCGGCCGAGCAGCACGGTCATCACCGAGCCCGTCGCGGCGTAGACGATGCCGACGAAGAACAGCGTGCGGCTGATCGACCACAGGACGCCCGAGAACGCGATCACGGTCACGGTGCCGTTCAGGAACATGAGGCACAGCGAGAGCGTCATGGTGACGAACGTGCGCACGTCCTCGGCGATGCGCTGGTCCGGGTTCGGGAGCCCGCCCGGCAGGCTCAGGCGGAAGAACGCGCGCTCGCCGAGATAGAAGCGCACCAGGCGCCGCGTGAGCCAGTCCCGCCACAGGAGCCCGAGGCGCTCCTCGGTGAAGCGGAACAGCACCGCTGCGACGGTCGAGAGGCCGAACACGAGCACGTACAGGATCGCCTCGTGCACGAAGCCCGCGCGGTCGCGGTGCTCGATCGCGGTCATGAAGTCGCGCCCGACGTAGCTGTTGACGACGTTCAGGCCGTTGATGCCGAACAGCAGAGCGAGCAGCGCCGCGAACAGCAGGCCCGCGCGGCCGCGCACCTCGGAGGTGGCGAAGCCGCGCACGGCCATGACGAAGCGCCGCCAGGTGTCGAGCGTGATCTGCCCCTCGCCGGGGCTGGTCGCGCCGGTGCTCATCGCGCGCACCACCCGGGAGGCGTCGGCGGCGCGGCCGCGGCGAGCACCCTCACCTGCTCGCGCTCGAGCACTTCGGCGAGGATCGCGGCGGGATGCGCGGCTTCCATGACGGGTCGTCGCCCTTGTGGAGCTTCTTCGGACGCTCGTGGGGAAAGCTCCCGGTCACGACGCGGACACTCCGCAAGCCGCGCGATGGCTGTCAAGCCTCTCGCGACGGATCGTGCAAGTCCGTCCCTCGTGCACCGACCCGGGCGCGCGCGCGAGCGTCGCGGTTGCTCCCTGCCGTCGCCCTGGCGTAAGCGTCGCACGTCGCGCAAGGGGACGCCCCGCGCGGGAAGCGCACGACGATGGCCCATCAGCAGCTCGACGACTTCGGCGACGTCTCGAGATGGCTGCCGGTCGCGTCCGGCCTCGCGAAGCTCGCCATCGGACGCGAGGCCGCTCCCGGCGGCCATGCCATGCGCCTCGACTGGGACTTCGCGGGCGGCGGCGGCTTCGTCGTCGCGCGGCGCGAGCTCCGCCTGACGCTGCCGGAGACCTGGGCGCTGTGCCTCGAGCTGCGCGGCTCGGGTCCGGGGAACCGCCTCGAGATCAAGCTCGCCGACCCGGGCGGCGAGAACGTCTGGTGGTACAAGCAGGAGGCGCTCGCGCTGCCCGCGGACTGGACGCCGCTCGTGATCCGCAGCCGGGATCTCGAGTTCGCCTGGGGGCCGGCGGGCGGCGGTGCGCTGACCGAGGTCGGCGCGATCGAGATCGCGCTCGCCGCGGGCCCCGGCGGACGCGGCACGCTGTCGATCGCGAACCTGCGCCTCGAGGACCGCACGGTGCGCGTCCCGCCCGTCGTGCGCGCCTCGAGCTCCCGGCCCGGACACGATCCGGCGCGCCTGTTCGACGCCGCTCCCGCGCACGGCTGGCGCAGCGCCAGAGACGCACCGCAGTCGCTCGACGTCGACTTCACCGCCGAGCGCGAGTACGGCGGCCTCGTCGTGCACTGGTCCGGGGGCGGGCGCGCGCGCGCGTTCTCCGTCGACGTGTCGGACGACGGTGCCGTCTGGCGCACGGCGCACGTCACGACGCACGCCGACGCCGCGCGCAGCTGGATCTACATGCCGCGCACGAGCGCCCGCTTCCTGCGGCTCCGGCTCGACGCGAGCGTCGCGGGGCGCGGCTTCGGGATCGACGCGATCGAGGTACGGCCGTTCGAGTTCTCGCGCTCGATCGACGCGTTCTTCCGCGCCGTCGCGGCGGGTGCGCCGCGCGGCGACCACCCGCGTTACTCGACCGGCGAGCAGAGCTACTGGACCCCGGTCGGCGTGCCCGACGGCACGTCGTGCGCGCTCATGAACCAGGAGGGCATGGTCGAGGTCGATCGTGGCACGTTCTCGCTCGCGCCGTTCCTGCACGTGGACGGCACGCTCGCGACCTGGGCCGACGCAGAGGTCGCGCAGGAGCTCGCGGACGGGTTCCTGCCGGTCCCGTCGTCGGTGTGGCGCGTCGCCGGCCTCACGCTGCGCACGACGGCGTACGCGTCGCGCCGTGCCGGCCACCCCGTGCTGTTCGTGCGCTACCGCGTCGAGAACGACGGCGACGCGGCCCGCACGGCGCGGCTGTTCGCCGCCTGCGTGCCGTTCCAGGTCACGCCGCCGTGGCAGTCGTTCGGCGAGCTGGGCGGCATGCGCGCGATCCGCACGATCGCGGCCTCGACGCGCGGCTTGACGGTCGACGGCCAGCGAACGGTGATCGCGCTCGATCCCGCCGACGCGGCGGGCGCGGCGACGTTCGACCAGGGCGAGATCGCGGCGCACCTGCGCGCCGGCGAGGTGCCGCCGCGCGCGCAGGTCGAGGACTCGTTCGGCTACGCGTCGGCGGCGCTGCGCTTCGACCTCGCGCTCGCGCCGCGCGGCGCGCGCGAGATCCATCTCGCGGTGCCGTTCGGCACGCTCGCCGACGGCGCACCGTCCGCGCTCCCCGCCGGCACGCGCGGCGACGCGGCGCTCGCGGCCGCTCTCGCCGAGTGGCGCGCCCTTCTCGGCGGCGTGGCGGTCGCGCTGCCGGCGCGCTGGCAGGGTCACGCCGACGCGATGCGCACCGCGATCGCGCACGTGCTGGTCGAGCGCGACGGCCCGGCCCTGCAGCCGGGGCCGCGGCGCTACACGCGCTCCTGGATCCGCGACGGCGCAATCATGGCGGCGGCGCTGCTGCGCGTCGGCCGGATCGCCGAGGCGCAGGACTTCGTGCGCTGGTACGCGCCGTACCAGGCGGACGATGGGAACGTGCCGTGCTGCGTCGATCGCAGCGGCCCCGACTGGCTCGTCGAGCACGACAGCCACGGCCAGCTCGTGTTCGCCATCGCCGAGTGCTTCCGCTTCGGCGGCGATCGCGCGTTCCTCGACGCGCACTGGCCGGCCGTGCTGCGCGCCTGCGCGTACATCGAGCGGCTGCGCGCGGAGCGCCTCGACGCGGCCTACGACATGCCGGAGAAGCGCGCGTTCCGCGGGCTCTTGCCCGAGTCGGCGAGCCACGAGGGCTACCTCGCGCACCCGGTGCACTCCTACTGGGACGACTTCTGGGCGATCCGCGCCTTCGGCGACGCGGCCTTCCTCGCCGCGGCGCGCGGCGACGAGCAGCAGGCGGCGGCGCTTCTCCGCCAGCGGGACGCGATGCGCGCCGACGTGCGCGCGTCGCTCGAGAGCACGATCGCCGCGCGCGGCATCCCGTTCGTGCCGGGCTCGGTCGAGTGGGCGGACTTCGACCCCACCGCGACCGCGAACGCGATCTCGCTGCTCGACGAGACGGCGCTCCTGCCCGAGGGACCGCTGCGCGCGACCTTCGCCGAGTACCTGAACGGCTTCCGGCGGCGGCGCGACGGCGCCATGCCGTGGAAGAACTACACCGCGTACGAGGTGCGCATCGTCGGCGCGCTGGTGCAGCTCGGCGAGCGCGCAGCGGCGAACGAGCTCGTGGACTTCCTGCTGCACGACCGCCGTCCGCCGGCGTGGGGCCAGTGGCCCGAGATCACCTGGCGCGACCCGCTGAGCCCGGGCCACGTCGGCGACGTGCCGCACGCCTGGATCGCGGCCGAGTACGCGCTCGCGTTCCGCACCATGCTCGCGTACGAGCGCCCGTCCGACGACGCGCTGGTGCTCGCGCACGGCGTGCCGCCCGCGTGGCTCGACGACGGCGACGTGACCGTCGGCGAGCTCGCGACCTACTGGGGCAGGCTCGCCTACACGCTGCGCCGCACGGCCGGCGGCGGCGTCGAGATGGTGCTGCGCGGCGACGCGACGCCGCCCGGCGGCTTCGTCCTGCGACCGCCGCTGCCGGGCCCGATCGTCGCGGCCGAGGTCGACGGCGCGCCGCTCGCGCCGTCCGACCCGGACGGCGTGACGGTGCACGGCCGCGCGACGGTGCGGCTGCGCACGCGTATTTGAGCATACCGCGCGCTACATGGTTTAGTGCGCCGCCATGGAGTTCAACCTGGCGGACCTCTTCGAGCACGCGGTCGATCACTTCGCCGACCGCGAGTACCTGGCGTGCGACGGCAAGCGGCGCACCTACGGCGAGATGGAGGCGCGCGCGAACCGGCTCGCGCACCACCTCGCGGCGCAGGGTATCGGCCCCGGGGACCACGTCGGCATCTACGCGCTGAACTCGGTCGAGTGGGTGGAGACGCTGTGGGCGGTGTTCAAGCTGCGCGCGGTGTGGATCAACATCAACTACCGCTACGTCGAGGAAGAGCTCCGCTACCTGTTCGGCAACGCCGACCTTAAGGCGCTCGTCTACCAGCGCCAGTTCGCGCCCCGCGTGACGCACGTCCTGCCGTCGATGCCGCTCCTGCGCCACTCGATCGTCATCGAGGACGGCAGCGACGAGGACTGCTCGGCGATCGGCTCGATCGCGTACGAGACGGCGATGGCGTCGGGCTCGCCCGAGCGCGACTTCGCGCCGCGCTCGGCCGACGACCGCTACATCCTCTACACCGGCGGCACGACCGGCATGCCGAAGGGCGTCATCTGGCGGCACCAGGACGTCTTCTTCGCGCTCGGCGGCGGCATCGACCCGATGACCAACCAGCGCGTCGAGCGCCCGGAGCTCATGGTCGACAAGGGCAAGGCGGGCGCGCTCACCTTCCTGCCGATCGCGCCGCTCATGCACGGCGCGACGCAGTGGGCGGTGATGGGGCAGAGCTTCGTCGGCAGCAAGGTGGTGCTCATGGGCCGCTTCGACCCCGAGCAGGTGTGGACGCTGGTTCAGCAGGAGAAGGTCAACTCGATGATGATCACGGGCGACGCGATGGGCCGGCCGCTGATCGAGACGCTCGCCGCCAACCCCGGACGCTGGGACCTGTCGTCGCTCTTCCTGCTGACGAGCAGCGCCGTCACCTTCTCCCCCGCCGTCAAGGACGAGTTCTTCGAGCACTTCCCGAGCCTCATGATGATCGACGCCATCGGCTCGTCGGAGACCGGCAACAACGGCATGGTGATGGTGCAGGCGGGCCAGACCGCGATGAAGGGCGGGCCGACGGTGAGCAAGGTCGGCAACACGGTGGTGCTCGACGAGGACTTCAGGCCGATCCCGCCCGGCTCCGAGGGCCGCATCGGCAAGATCGCGCGCGTCGGCGACATCCCGATCGGCTACTACAAGGACGAGAAGAAGACGGCCGAGACCTTCGTCACCGTCGACGGCGTGCGCTACGCGATGCCGGGCGACTACGGCATGATCGAGGCCGACGGCCGCATCACGCTGCTCGGCCGCGGCTCGGTGTCGATCAACTCGGGCGGCGAGAAGATCTTCCCCGAGGAGGTCGAGACCGCCGTCAAGTCGCACCCTGCGGTGTTCGACTGCACGATCGTCGGCGTCCCGGACGAGCGCTGGGGCGAGCGCGTGGCGGCGGTGATCGAGCTCCGCCCCGGCCAGCGCATCGCCCTCGAGGAGCTGCAGGCGCACTGCCGCACGAGGATCGCGGGCTACAAGGTGCCGCGCCAGATCTGCGAGGTCGACCGGATCGTGCGCTCGCCGTCGGGCAAGCCCGACTACCGCTGGGCCAAGCAGGTCGCGGCGGCGGCGGGCGCCCGGAGCTGAGGGTGCGCGGGCGGCGTGCCACCCTGTCGCCGTCGCTCGCCTTTCTCGCGATCGCGCTGCCCGCGGGCGCGATCCTGGCCGTCGTCTCGCAGCCGCTGCGGTGGGGCGACGAGAACACGCACCTGCTGCAGGCATACGCGCTCTCGGAGGGGACGCTGCGGCCCGAGCTGCGCGGTCGGACGCTCGGCGTCGGCGTGCCGCGCGCCGTGCAGGGCTTCATCATCGCGTTCGCGAAGCACCACCTGAAGAGGAGCCTCGGGACGCCGTCGTGGGAGGACGTCGGCGCGGCACGAAGCATCCACGTCACGCGGCACCGCGGGTTCGCGAAGCTCGCGGTCTTCACCTACAGCCCGGTGGGCTACCTGCCGCAGGCCGCCGGGATCGCGCTCGCGCGCACGTTCACCGACTCGGTGCTGCTTCAGCTCTACGCCGCGCGGCTCGCCAACCTGGCCGTGTGGGCCGCGCTCGTGTCGCTCGCGCTTCGCGTCACGCCGGTCCTCGCCTTGCCGCTCGCCGTCCTGGCGCTGGCGCCGATGAGCGTCTTCCTCGCCGCGTCGTGCGCCGCGGACGCCACCACCAACGGCCTCGCCTTCCTCTGGTTCGCGAGCGTCCTGCGCCTCGCGGTCGGCGAGCGGGAGCCCGACGCGCCGCCGGCTCGAGCATGGCTCGCGCTGTCGGTCCAGGCACTCCTGCTGTCGCTCGCGAAGATCGCCTACACGCCGCTCCTGCTGCTCCTGCTGCTGGTGCCCGCCGACCGGCTCGGCGGGCGGCGGCGCGCGACGGTCGCGAGCGTCGCCCTCGTGACGCTCGGCGTCCTCGCGGTGGTCGTGTGGCTCGCGCTCGTGCGCACCGAGCTCGCGCAGAGCATCGCCTATCGGGGGCAGTCGCACGCCGCCGCGAACCTCGCGGCCCTGGCCGAGCACCCCGGCCGCTTCCTCCAGGTGCTCGCGAGCACGGTGCACGGCTACGGCGGGCGGTGGCTGCGCGAGCTCGGCGGGACCACCTGGACGGGGCCCGCCGAGCCGCGCTGGCTCGTCTGGCTGTGGGGCGTCGCGCTCGCCATCGCCGTCGTCGTGGAGCGCCGTCCGGCGGGCTGGCCGCGCCTGCGCGAGCGCGCCGTGGCGCTCGTGGCGAGCGCGCTGTGCTTGACGGGCGTCGTGCTCGCGGCGTACCTCTTCTGGACCGCGGGTGGCCACCCGACCGCGACCGGGGTGCAGGGGCGCTACCTGATCCCGCTGCTGCCGCCCCTGCTGCTCGCGCTGCTGCCGCCGGCGCGGCTGCGCCTCCGCGCAGGGGCGCCCGCGCTGCGCCTCGCGGCCCTCGCGCTCGTCGCCTGGGCGCTCGGGCACACGATCCTGCGAACGCTGTCGCTCTACCAGCCCGTGCCGCCCGATCCCGACGAGGCGCAGGCGCTCCGCGCGGCGGAGCCCGCGGTCACGAGCCGGTCGTCTCCTCGAGCGGAGAACGCGGCGCTCGCGACCTTGCCGCCCACCGGCCCGCGTGCCACGCTCGAGCACTTCCGGGGATGAAGCCGCGGATCTACATCGACGGCCAGGCGGGCACGACCGGTCTGCAGATCCGCGAGCGGCTTGCGCCGCGCGACGACCTCGAGCTGGTCGAGATCGAGGACGCCCGCCGGAAGGATCCCCGGGCCCGGGCCGAGCTCCTGCGCTCTGCCGCCGTGGCGATCCTCTGCCTGCCCGACGACGCCGCGCGCGAGGCGGTGACGCTCGCCGGCGACGCGCCGGTGCGGCTGCTCGACGCGAGCACGGCGCACCGCATCGCCGCGGGCTGGGTGTACGGTCTGCCGGAGCTCGAGCCGGGGCAGCGCGGCGCGATCCGGGGCGCGCGGCGCGTCGCCAACCCCGGCTGCTACCCGACGGGGGTCGTCCTGCTGCTGCGCCCGCTGATTGACGCCGGCCTGCTCCGGAGCGACGCACCGATCGTCGTGCACGCGCTGTCCGGCTACTCGGGCGGCGGCCGCCAGATGATCGAGCGCTGGGAGGACCCCGCGACCGGGCTCGGGACGCTGCCCTACGAGGCGCCGTACGCGCTCGACCGCGAGCACAAGCACGTCGCCGAGATGACGCGCTACGCGGGCCTCGCGCACCGGCCGCAGTTCGTGCCCGCCGTGGGACCGTTCCGCTGCGGCATGCGCGTCGAGGTCCCGCTGCACGCGGCCGTGCTCGGGAGCGCGGCGAGCGCCCGCCGGGTGCACGAGACGCTCGCCGCGCGCTACACCGGCGAGCCCTTCGTCCGCGTGCACCCGTTCAGCGAGCAGGTGTCCGCCGACGAGCGCGCGTTCGATCCCTGCGCCGCGAACGGCACCAACCGCATCGACCTGTGGGTGCTGCCGAGCCCGCTCGGGCACGTGCTGCTGGTCGCGACGCTCGACAACCTGGGCAAGGGCGCCGCGGGCGCGGCGGTGCAGAACCTGAACCTGATGCTCGGCGTCCCGGAGACCCGCGGGCTCGAGGCCGGGACGGCGCAGGCGGCCGCGTAGCACCAGCTGGTCGCCTTGACCGGCGCAGGCACGGCGAAGCATGGTCGGGCGATGCTGACCGCCGAGGAGCGCGCGGCCTGGTCGCGCGACGGCTTCCTCGTCCGGCGCGGCTTCGCGCGCGAGCCCGTGCTGCGCGACATGCTGGCACGCGTCGTCGACCTCTGCCGCCGGCAGGCCGCGGGCGAGGACGTGACGCCGGCGCTCGTCGTCCCAGAGGCGCGCGGCAACCCGAACGCGCGCGCGCCCGAGGACCTGGTCTCGAAGGTCTTCCGCCTGCACCGCGACCCCGTGTTCGAGGCCTTCGCGCGCGACCACGCCGTGCTCGAGCTGGTCGCGGGCCTGCTCGGCCCGGACGTCGACTGCTTCCTCTCGCAGTTCATCTTCAAGACGCCGGGCGCGTACGGCCAGCCCTGGCACCAGGACGCCCTCTACTTCCACATGGACCCCGACGCGCAGCTCGGCGTCTGGCTCGCGGTGAGCGAGGCCACGCTCGAGAACGGCTGCCTGCACGTCCTGCCGGGCTCGCACACGGAGCCGGTGCACGCGCACGCGCCCGACGAGCGTCCGGGCGCCAACTACGGCTACCTCGAGATCGTCGACCACGACATGAGCGGCGCGGTCCCGGTGCTGATGCAGCCCGGCGACCTGCTCGTCTTCCACAGCCATCTGATGCACCGCTCGACGGACAACGTGAGCGACGGCCTGCGCGCGGCCATGGTGTACCACTACAGCCCCGCAGGGACGGTCGACCGCACACCGCGCGCTCCCGTCTACGTCAACGACTGGATGCCGGTGCGGCGCAGCGGCGTCGCGACCGCCGCGAAGACCCGGGAGGCGCCGTGAACGGCGCCGCGAGCCGACTGCCGGCGGGCGCCCGCCTGCATCCCTGGAACCGCGGCTTCTCGTGGCATGTCCGCTCCGCGCCGCTGCGCGCGCTGACGCCCGCCCAGAAGGAGCGGTTCGACCGCGACGGCTTCCTCGTGCTCGAGGGCGTGCTCGATCGGGACGAGGTCCGGGCGGCGCTCGCCGAGATCGACCCGATCGAGGCGCAGACCGAGGCCTATCTTCAGTCGCGTCCCGACGGCCGGCTCACCATCCTCGAGAGCGGCGCGATCACCTTCTCGATCCACCTGGTGACGCGCTCCGCGCCGCTGCGCGCGCTCGCCGCGCACCCGGCGATCGGCGCCGTGTGCCACGACCTCGTCGGCGACGACGTCGACCTCTACTGGGACCAGGCGGTCTACAAGAAGCCCGAGAAGCCGCGCCGCTTCCCCTGGCACCAGGACAACGGCTACACCTACGTCGAGCCGCAGCAATACTTGACGTGCTGGGTCGCGCTGACGGACGCGACCGAGGAGAACGGCTGCCCCTGGGTCGCGCCCGGCCTGCACCGCCACGGCACGCTCGCACACCGCTACGTCGACCCGCTCGGCTACGAGTGCTTCACGTCGCCCGACGAGGCTGTCGCGGCACCGGTGCGCGCCGGCGGCATCGTCGTGTTCTCCTCGCTGACGCCCCACCTGACGGGGCCGAACACGAGCGGCGCCGTGCGCAAGGCGTACATCCTGCAGTACGCGCCGGCCGGCGCGCGCATCCTCGAGGGCGACCCGGGCGCGGGTCCGCCGGCGGGCGAGCGACCGTGCGGCGCGTCCGAGCGACAGTTCCCGCTGCTGCGTGGCGGCGCGCCGCTCGAGCGATGATCGGACCGCATCTCGCTTGACGCGCCTGCTATCATGGTGATAGCATTCGGCACGTGGCGCAGGTCATCATTCGCAACCTCGACGACCAGGCGGTCGACCGCCTGAAGGCACGCGCGCGCCGAAAGGGCGTCTCGCTGGAGAGCGAGCTGCGCGCGATCGTCACCGACGCGGCGCGCATCGACCGATCGAGCTTCCGCGAGCGCGCGGCTCGCCTGCGCCGCAAGCTCGGCCGTCGACCCGTCAGCGACAGCACCGAGCTGATCCGCGAGGACCGGGATCGTTGATCGCGGTCGTCGATGCCAGCGTCGCGGTCAAGTGGGTCGTTCCCGAGCCCCTGAGCGACCGCGCGGACCGCCTCCTCGACGGCGCACACGACCTGATCGCTCCCGATCTCCTCCCGATCGAGGCGGCAAGCGCACTCTGGAAGAAGGTGATCCGCGACGAGCTCACGCTGGCGCAGGCGCGCGAAGCGCTGCTGCTCCTGCTCGACAGCGGCGTCGGCTGGCATTCGAGCGCGCCGCTCCTGCCGGTCGCGTTGGACCTCGCCGCCGCGCTCCGGCATCCGGTGTACGACTGCCTGTATGCCGCGCTCGCGCAACGAGAGAGGGCCGTTCTGGTCACGGCAGACGCCTCTCTGCGAAGCGCCCTTCGAAGACGGCGCAAGATCGAAGTCGTCCCGCTCGACTCGCTCTGAGTCGTCGCGCTACGCGCTTTGACTCTGCAGCGCGTTGCGCATAGCGAGCACGCATGGACTTCGGACTTCAGCTCGCGGCGCTGCCCGCGAAGGACGTGCTCGAGACCGCCCGCAACGCCGAGGCGTGGGGCTACGCGACGCTCTACGTGCCCGACCACTGGGCGTACGAGCGCCAGGCCGGCGGCGGCCTCGACGACGGCGCCAACGCCTGGGAGGCGACCACCATCCTCGGCGCCGTCGCCGCGGTGACGGCCAAGGCGCGCATCGGCGCGCTCGTGCTGTGCAACCTGTTCCGCCACCCGGCGACGACCGCGCAGCACATCGCGACGCTCGACCACGTGAGCAACGGCCGCGCGATCCTCGGCATCGGCTCGGGCTGGACCAAGGCCGAGTTCGAGATGATGGGCATGCCGTTCCCCGACGTGAAGCCGCGGCTTCGCATGCTCGACGAGGCGGTCCGCGTCATCAAGAGCCTGTGGACCGAGTCGCGCACCACGTTCGAGGGCGAGTTCTACCGGCTCGCGGACGCCTTCCTCGTGCCCAAGCCGCTGCAGTCGCCGCGCCCGCAGGTCATGCTCGGCGGCAGCGGCAAGGGTATCCTGCGGATCGCCGCGCGCGAGGCCGACCACGTCAACGTGATCTCCGACGCGGGCCGCGCCGGCACCATCCTGATGAGCGAGGTGGCGAAGGTCACCGAGGACGCCTTCAAGGCGAAGCTCGACTTCGTGCGGACGGAAGCCAGGGCCGCCGGCCGCGACCCGGACGCGATCACCTTCTCGAGCACGCTGTTCATGCCGATGCTGACCGATACGGAGGCGGCCGGTGACGAGTTCGCGAGCAACATGGGCGGCATGCTCGGCCTCTCCGGCGAGCAGGTGAAGCGCATGCCGATGACGCTGATCGGCACGAAGGAGCAGTGGATCGCCGAGCTCAAGCGCCGCGAGCGCGAGTGGGGCGTCAAGCACTACATCATGTCGGGCTTCGGCGGGCCGCAGCTCGCGGAGCGCTTCGCCCGCGAGATCGCGCCCAAGGTCCAGGGCTGACGTCTACGCCGGCGGCGCGGTCGCGCTGGCTGCGGGCGCGCCGCGCCACGCGGCGACGCGCTCCGTCGCGGATTCGACGAGCGCGTACAGCACCGGGATGAACAGCACGCCGAGCAGCGTGCCGCCGAGCATCCCGCCGAACACCGCGGTGCCGAGCGCGCGGCGCGCCGCCGCACCCGCGCCCGAAGCGACGACCAGCGGAAGGACGCCGAGCACGAAGGTGAACGACGTCATCAGGATCGGCCGCAGCCTGACGCGCGCGCCGGCGAGCGCCGCGTCCTCGATCGAGTGTCCCTGGCGACGGAACTCGCGTGCGAACTCGACGATCAGGATGGCGTTGCGCGCGGCGAGCGCGATCAGCAGCACGAGGCCGATCTGGGTGAAGACGTTGTTGTCGAGCCCGCGCACGAGCAGCGTCGCCAGCGAGCTCAGCACGGTCAGCGGCACCGACAGCACCACCGAGAACGGCATCGACCAGCTCTCGTACTGGGCGGCGAGGATCAGGTAGACGACGATCAGCCCGAGGACGAAGGCGACGAGCCCCTGCCCGCCCGCCCTCTGCTCCTGGAACGACGTGCCCGTCCACGCGATCGACATCCCCGCCGGCAGCGTGCGGCGCGCGAGGTCCGCGACGATGGCGAGCGCCTGGCCCGAGCTCGTGCCGGGCGCCGGCTCGCCCGTGACCATCGCCGAGGGGAACAGGTTGAAGCGCAGGATGCGTGCCGGGCCGATGCGCT
>JBFMAS010000014.1:0-2094 GCA_040755575.1 Thermodesulfobacteriota bacterium | reverse complement strand
AGCGCCGGAGATGGACGGTCCGCTTGCGCTTGACGCGACGATCGCTGCTGTGCTGCGCCGCCGGCGCCGGCATGGGCCTCGCGGCGCACGCGACGCTCGGCCGCGGCGCCGGTGCATGGGCCGCGACCGCGTCCTCGGCCGGTGCGCCCCCGGCATCGGGTCCCTCGAGCGCCGAGACCGTCGAGCTGCTGCGCGAGTTCATCCTGCAGCGCGCGCTCTCGAGCAGCGACCCCTGGGTGCAGGCGCACGTCGTCCTCGCGCTCGGTGCCGACGTCGAGTACGAGCGCAAGCCCGTGCTCGACGCGATGGTCGCGCAGAGCCTGCGCACCGAAGCCGTCGACCTGAAGCAGTATCCGTTCTTCCCGACCGAGGTCGAGCGCCATCCGTTCCACTTCGTGCAGATCATGCAGGCGACCGAGGTGCCGTACGAGCGCGCCTTCGTCACGCCGCGCGGACGCTTCACGCGGCGCGAGATCGTGTCGGGCAGCGAGGCGCTGTTCGACCCGGCGGCGGTCACCGACGAGCTGTCGTGGGTGGTCAGCGTGCTGACCCACGAGCACCCGCAGGACCGCGACGGCTTCGAGACGGCGCGCGGGCTCGAGGTGCACGTCACGAAGCTCGTCGAGCGTCACCTGACCGAGACCGAGGCGGCATGGGCGGACACCTTCGCCGCGATGGCCGGCGCCAAGGGCTACACCAAGGGTGCCGTGCACCGCACGGCGTGCAACGGCACGCACATGATCTACGGGCTGATCGACGCCCTGCGCTACGGCTACACGGTCGCGGACCTGCGCGCGCGCACCGGTCGCCTGGTCGGCGCGCTGCTGTTCCGCATGCGTGCGGAGCCCGCGCTCATCGACGCGTCCCTGCGCACGGGCCATCCGCTCATCCGGCTCAACGCCGACGCGGCGAAGCTCACCTTCCTCGGCCACGCAGTCGAAGACCTGGGCTACGGTGCGCAGCACGGCGTGCTCAAGCTCACCCCCCCGCAGCTCGAGGTGGTGAGCGAGGCGCGTGCGCAGCTCGCGACGATCGTCGCGCGCGTCACCGCCGAGCACGACGTCGACGCCCTGCAGTCGCAGGTGCCCCAGGCGTACAAGATCCTGCTCGGCGACGCCTGCCACGCCTATCGCGGCCTGCGCTTCTGGTCGTGAGCACGGGGCGCGAGGAAGATCGGCCGTCGCTGAGCGTGGTCGTCGTCAACTGGAACGGCGCCGCGTACCTCGGCGATTGCCTGGAGAGCGTGCGCGGCGAGGACCGCGAGGTCCTGGTGGTCGACAACGCCTCGACCGACGGCAGCGCCGCGCTGGTCGCGCAGCGCTTCCCCGACGTGCGCTGGCTCGCCAACCCCGACAACCTGGGCTTCGCGCGGGCGGCGAACCGCGGCCTGCGCGCGGCGCGCGCCGACCACGTGCTGTTCCTGAACCCCGACGCGCGGGCCAACGACGAGGCGATCGCCGCGGCCGTCTCGTTGCTCGCGCAGCGGCCGGACGTCGGCCTGGTCGGCGTCGCGGTGCGCGACGCGAACGGCCGCCTCACGCCGACCGTCGAGCCCTTCTTCTCGCTCGCGGCGCTGCGCCGGCCGTGGGTGCGTCGGGTGCGCGCGCCGCAGGGCCCGGAGCCGGTCGAGATCGACTGGTGCCACGGCGCCTTCTTCCTCGGCCGGCGCGCCGACCTGCTGGCGCTCGGCGGCTACGACGAGGCGTACTTTCTCTACGCCGAGGACATGGACCTCTGCTTTCGCATGCATGCCGCGGGGCGATCCGTCGTCTATTTGCCTCAGGTGTCGATCGTGCACGAGGGCAACGTGGCCGGGCGGGAGGTGTACGCGGAGCGCCGGTCGGCGGCGATCTTCGCGAGCTGCCTGATCTTCCACCGCCGTCACCACGGCGCCGCCGCGACGCTCCTGCTGCGCGCGGCCGCGACGCCGGTGTTCGCCGCCCGGGCGGCGCTCTATCGGCTGACCGGCTCGCCTCTTGCGGAGCGCTATGCCGCGCTCGCCGGCGTGGCGTTGCGCGGTCGGCTCGTCGCGCAGCACGCGGCGCCCGCGACGGCGGCGCGCGCCGTCGCGGCGGCGGGGGAGAGATGAGCGCG
>JBFMAS010000013.1:0-16508 GCA_040755575.1 Thermodesulfobacteriota bacterium | reverse complement strand
GAGCGCGCCCACCGCGACGCGCCGCTTGCGGGTCGCGAGCGCGAGCGACACGACGCCGAGCGCGAGCGCCAGCCAGGCCGAGCGCGAGAACGTGATCACGACGACCACGCAGCTGCACGCCGCGTAGAGCCAGGCGGCCAGCCGGCGGTCCTCGCGCACCGTGCCCGCGAGGAAGATCGGCGTCAGCATCGCGAGCGCGAAGCCGAGCGTGTTCGCGTGGTCGGTGACGAGCCCGACGCGGTACGACTCGCGCAGCGTCAGGATCGCGGGGTTGTGCACGACCTCGCGCACGAGCACGCCGATCGTCAGCCAGCCGAGCCAGTGGAACAGGCCCAGCGAGCCGCGCTCGCCTGCGGCGAGGACGCGCGCGACGTAGAACGTGCCGAGCGCCGTCGCGAGCAGCCGGAAGTCGCCCCAGCCGCCGCGGTTCACCGCGATCGACACGCCCGCCGCGGCGAGGAAGCCGAGGAGCGCGGGACCGATGCGCGAGCGCGCGAGCCGCAGCCCGTCGGCGCGGAGCAGCACGCCGACCAGGACGAACACGACCAGGTTGCGCGCGAAGCTGTTGTAGCCGAACGACTCGCCGGCGGGCAGCGGGATGCGTCCCACGAGCAGCACGAAGCCGAAGAACGCGAAGCCGGCGATCGCGGCCGGCCGCCAGGCGGCACGCAGCCGGCGGGTGAGCTCGGCGGACGTCATCCGCGGCGCTGTTCTGCGGTCACGAGATCCGCGCCGGCCGCTGGCCGGCACGGGGCAGGGTGAGAAGGCGCCAGCGATAGCGCAGCGAGGTCGGCTCGAGCGCGATCGCGCGCTCGAGTGCCTCGGCGGCGCCCACGACGTCGCCGGCCTTCTGGCGGTGTCGCGCGCAGCGCGCGAGGCGCTTCGCGAGCGCCCGGTCGACGCGGCGCCTGCCGGCGACCGCGACCGCCTCGGGATGCGCTGCGAGGAAGGTCTCGAGCATGGCGAGCATCTGGTGCGCGAACTCGTGCTGACGCGACGTGACGCTGCCCTCGTATTGACGATAGGCGAAGACCGCCTTGTCGACAAAGCGCACGCCGAGCACGAGCGTCGCGCGCAGCGCGAACTCCCAGTCCTCGGCCTTCTCGACGGTGAAGCCGCCGAGGCGCTCGAACGCCTCGCGCCGGATGCACATGCCCTGCGGGTAGATGAAGCTGCCCTCGAGCAGGCGCGCGACGTCGACGCCGCGCGCGAGCCGGCGCGTGTAGCGGACGGGGATGACGGGGCCGAGCGGGCGCCCGTCGGCGGTGATCTTGATGCCGTTGCCGAACGCGAGGTCGACCCCGGGCTCGGCGTCGAGCACGGCGAGCAGGTCGCGGAAGCGACCGGGCAGGACGAGGTCGTCGGCGTCGTGGAAGGCGAGCACGTCGCCGCGCGCCGCCGCCGCGCCGGTGTTGCGTGCGACGCCGGGGTTCGACGGCAGCGGCCGCGAGATGATCTCGACGCGGCCGCGGTAGCCCTCGAGCACGCGCGCGGTACCGTCCGTCGAGCCGTCGTCGACGGCGATCACCTCGCTGTCCGGCGGCAGCTCCGCGAGCACGCTGTCGATCGCGGCAGCGAGGTACGGAGCGGCGTTGTGCGCGGGAATGACGACCGACAGCCGCACGTTCACGTGCGTGGCTGCGCCGTGGCGCGTGCTCGCTGCTTCCGCGCGAGCGCGAGCATCTCGCTGTAGTGGTAGAAGCGGCCCTTGGCGCGGTACTTCTTCCGCACGTTGCCGAGCACGCTGTAGGCCGCGTAGTTCAGGCACGCCTTCGCGAGGTTCGGCAGGATGCTGGTCAGCACCCTGTTGTGCTTGTACGCGTAGCGGCTGCGCCCCTGACGGCGGTGGTACTCCTCGAAGTACTCCTCGGTGAGGCGCGAGCGGTCGATCTCGTGGATCACGCGGGCGCGGCTCATGTAGCCGATCCAGCCGCCGTGCGCGCGGATGCGGTCGGCGAGCTCGTTGTCCTCGCTGAGCCCGGCCGCGCCGGGACCGATCTTCTCGTTGAACAGACCGACCACCGCGAAGGTGTGCCGGCGGATCGCCATGTTGGCACCGGTCAGCTTGGTACGGACGGTGTCGGGATGGAGGTCGAGGTGGACGATCGTGCGGTAGCGGTCGAGGAGCGCGTAGAGCTCGCCGTCCTCCATCGCCTCGCGCGGCCACACGACGGAGCCCTGCGCCGCGAAGCAGTCGTGGCGCGTGAAGTAGTCCCAGACCTCGGCGAGCCACATCGGCTCGGCGACGACGTCGTCGTCGACGAACGCGAGCAGCTGCCCGCGCGACGCCGCGATCGCGGCGTTCACCGCGCGCGACTTGCCCGGCTCCGGCACGCGCACGACGAGCCGCCGCGGCCCGGCGGCACGCCACTGCGCGAGAAGGCGCGGGGTCTCGTCGGTCGAGCCGTTGTCGGCGACGACGATCTCGTACGGCACGGGCGGCGGAGCGAGCCGATCGAAGCTGACGAGGAGCTCGCGCAGGCTGCGCGCGCGGTTGCGGGTCGGCACGATCACCGAGACGGTCGCCTCACCGTCCTGCATGATGCGTCTCCGATACGGCGCTCGCCCGTGGCGCGGATGGCCGGCTGCGCGTCACGTCGCGCGCGATCCGCGCGCCGCCGCCCTTGCGCGGATCGCCGGCCCCGCCGACGGCGTCCGGCAGCTCCGTCGCGAGCGAGACGGCGGCGACGGCTGGGATCTCGCGCAGCTCGTGTCCGAGCCGTGCGAGCGCCTCGCGATCGATCGGCCGCACGCCCGGCTCGACCAGCAGGACGTTCGGCTGCCACTGGTGATGGACGCGCGGCGCCGCGACGGCCGCCTCGGGCGGAAGGCCGAAGTCGAGCACGTTGCTCAACACCTCGATGGTCGCGCTGACGATGAGGGGGCCGCCCGACGCGCCGACCGCCACCACGCCGCGGCCGTCCTCGACGGCCACCGTCGGCGTCATGCTGCTCGCCGGACGCTTGCCCGGCGCGATGCGGTTCGTGCGTCCGGGCGCGAGGCCGAACAGGTTTGGGCTGTCGAAGCTGAAGTCGTCCATCTCGTTGTTGAGCACGATGCCGGTTCCGGGAACGGCGAGCATCGCACCGAACGACGTGTTGATCGTCGTGGTCAAGGCCACCGCGGACCCGTCCGGAGCGATTACCGAAAGATGCGATGTGCCGCCATCGCGCGCGGGGACGCCGACGGTGCCGTACTGCTCGGGCGGCAGCGTGCGGCTCGCGAGCAGCCGGCCGCGCAGCGGTGCGCCGCGCGCCGGCGGAGGCAGGTCGTCGAACGCCGGATCGCCCGACGCGCGCGCCCGGTCGGCGAACGCGTGCTTGAGGATCTCCGCGAAGAGCTGCCAGCGGGTCGGCGTCGCGAGCCCGAGCGCCTCGACGTCGTAGCGGCGGAGCGTGCGCAGGGCGAGGACCAGCGCCGGCCCGCCCCCGCTCGGCGGCGGCATCGTGAAGACGCGCGCGCCGCGGTAGCCGACCTCGAGCGGCTCGCGCCACACCGGACGGTAGCGCGCGAGGTCGTCGCGGCCGAGCACGCCACCGCCTGCCTGCACGGTCGCGACGATCCTGTCCGCGACCTCTCCCGCATAGAACGCCTGCGGACCTTCGTTCGCGATGCGCTCGAGCGTGGCGGCGAGCGCGCCCGCGCGCACGACGGCGCCCTCGGGCCACGGTGCGCCGTCCGCGTCGAGGTAGGTCCTCGCCAGCTCGGGGTCGGCGGCGAGCGCCTGCGCCTGCCTCTGGAGCTGCGAGGCGAGGTGCTTCGACACCGGGAAGCCGTCGCGCGCGAGACGGACGGCGGGTGCGAACAGGCGCCGCCATGGCAGCCGGCCGAAGCGCTCGTGCGCCGCGGCGAGGCCCGCGACCTCGCCCGGCACGCCGACCGCGAGCGCGCCGCGACGGCTGCGCGCGGGCACGTACGCACCGTTCTCCTCGTACAGCTCGACGCGCGCCAGCGCGGGCGCCTGCTCGCGGTAGTCGAGCGCGAGCGCCTCGCGTCGCGCGCGGTCCCAGATCACCATGAAGCCGCCGCCGCCGATGCCGCACGACGACGGGTGCACGACGCACACCGCGAGCGCGGTCGCGATCGCCGCGTCGACCGCCGAGCCGCCGCTCGCCAGGACCTCGAGCCCGGCGTCGGCTGCGAGCGGGCTGTCGGACGCGACGACGGCGACGCCGCCCGCCCACGCCGCTCGCGGCGTGCCGAGGGCGAAGAGGAGAAGGACCGCGGCGCACCAGGGCCGGTGCCCGGAGCACCGCCCGGCGCACGAGGGCTTCAACGAGGCGACCGTTTAGACGCGCGTCCGAGGCGGTGCAAGACGCGCGCGGCCGACGACCGTGGCGACGCGCCCACGGAAAGCGCCGGGACCCTGTGGTAAGGGCAGCGCGTGGCGTTCACGGAAAAGGATTTTTATCTCGATGAGTTTCGCGGCCGGACGCTGGTGCTCGCGGCGGAGAGGAGCTCGTTCCGCACCGCGACCGCGCGGCGCCGGCTCGGCGCAGTCGTCCGCGACCTGATCGGGCACGGCTCCCGCGTGCTGGTCGTGGTCGGCGACACCGCCGCGACCTCCCGCGGCCGCTCGACGCGCCGCTGGCTCGGTCTGCCGCAGGCGCGCGTGCGGCGTCGTCCGGGCTCGCCGCCGTCGCGGCGCCGCGGCGACACCGTGCAGTGGCGCGACGACGAGCCCGACGGCACGCTGGCCGACATCTGGGAGGTCCTCCGCGTCCGGCCGCTGTGCGTCGTCCTGTGCCGCGGCTCGGCGCTCGGGCCCGCCTGCCGCGCCGCCGAGCGGCTGCGCGTCCACAAGCTCGTCCTGCTCGACCCCGCCGGCGGGCTGCGCGAGCCGAACAGCCGGCGCGTCCTGTCCTTCCTCGACCAGCCGACGCTCGACGTCCTGCTCGAGGCGGGCGAGGCCGAGTTCCACGGGCTGTCCCACCGGCGCGCGATGCTCGGCGAGATCGACCGCGTGCTTCGCGGCGGCGTCGGCTCGGTCAACCTGTGCCGCGTCGACGGGCTCGGCCGCGAGCTCTTCACCTACGAGGGCTCGGGTACGCTCTTCACGCGCGACGACTACTGTCGCGTCGACCGCCTGTCGATCGACGACTTCCACGAGGTCGAGCGGCTCGTCGCGCGCGGCCAGCGGGAAGGCCTGCTCAAGCCGCGCAGCGGCGGCGAGATCGCGCAGCTCCTGCTCGGCGGCTTCGGCGCATGGATCGGGCGCGAGCACCTGGCCGGGATGGGGGCGCTGTACGCGACGCCGTACACGGAGGAGCGCGCGGGCGAGATCGCGGGGCTCTACACCATCACGCGCTTCAAGGGCGAGCGCATCGGCCGGCGCCTCGTGCGCCGGCTCGTCGCCGAGGCCAACGCGCGCCAGCTCCGCTACGTGTTCGCGGTGACGGGCAACGAGGAGGCGGCGCGCTTCTTTCGCGGCGAAGGCTTCCGCGCGGTGGGGCAGGACGAGGTGCCGCCCTCGAAGTGGGAGGGCTACGACCCCGGACGGCGCGGCCGCGTCAAGGTGTTCCGTCTCGACCTCGGCTGAGCCGCAGACGCGGGCCAACGAAGAACGGCGCGGGGAATCCGCGCCGTTCTTTCTGCGTACGACTCGTCGCGGGGGACGCCGAAGCGTCCCCGAGCGAGAGGTGTCAGCCCATCTTGAAGAGCGACTGCATCTTCATCGCGAGGCCCATGTCACCCGCAATCTTCAGCTTGCCGCTCATGAACGCCATCTGACCGTTGAGCTTGCCGGTCGTCATGTCGACGTAGTCCGTGCCCGCCATCGTCATCGTCATGTTGGGCGACGCGTGCGTGCCTTCCTTCACCTCGAGCGCGCCGTCCTTGATGATGGCGTGGTACTGACCCGCGTTGTCGCCCTCGCCGGTGAGATTGAACTGGATCACCGAGTTCATCCCCTTCGCCGCGTCGGCGTTGAAGCGGTTCGGCATCTCGGCAAAGATTTCCTTCACGGTCGGCATTCTTCTCTCTCCTTTTAGGTGCTGCGCGATCAGCAACACGCCCTGACTGCTCGAACGCGTGCCCTCCATCGACACTCGGGCGGCGACCCCCGATTCGCGCTGGCTCGGAAAGCTTTCGATTAGTCGGGGCCCGGAAGCTTGTCAACAAGTGCCGCGGCCCAGCCGCAGCGGCGACGGTCACTTTTGCTCGACGCCACATTGCGCGGACTGACCGTCCGGATAGACGCGCTGTTCGAGTCGCGTGCAGAGCGCGCAGCGGAGGCGGCGATGGCGATCGAGGACGGCGGCTCGTGCGACGACGGCGAGGTCGTGGTCGCGTTCGGCGATCGGTCGTATCCGGGCGCGCTGCGCCACGTCTACGCGCCGCCGCGTCGCCTCCACGTCCGCGGCCGGCTGGCGGCGTCGCCCGAGGCGCTCTCGATGCCGTCGATCGCGGTGGTCGGCGCGCGCGACGCGACCGCGTACGGGCTCGCCCTCGCGCGCGCCCTCGGACGCGGCCTCGCCGAGGCCGGCATCCAGGTGGTGAGCGGTCTCGCGCTCGGCATCGACGGTGCGGCGCACCGGGGCGCGCTCGACGCGGGCGGCGTGACGGTCGCGGTCGTCGGCACCGGTACGGACGTCGTCTACCCCCGGCAGCACCGCCGGCTCCGCATCGAGATCCTGCGGGAGGGCGCCGTCGTCTCGGAGCTGCCGCCGGGCACGCCGCCGCGGCCCGGGCACTTCCCGCAGCGCAACCGCATCATCAGCGGGCTCTCGCTCGGCGTCGTCGTCGTCGAGGCGACGCTCAGAAGCGGCTCGCTCGGCACCGCCCGGCACGCCCTCGAGCAGGGGCGCGAGGTGTTCGCCGTGCCGGGGCCGGTCGGGTCGGCGCGCTCGCAGGGGCCGCACTCGCTGCTCAAGCGCGGCGCGCGCCTGGTCGAGAACGTCGATGACATCCTGGTCGAGCTTCCCCCGGGCGTGCTCCGGCCGGGCAGCCGCGCCGCGGCGCCCGCGGGCCTGTCGCCCGCGGCGGCCGGGCTGCTCGAGGCGATCCGCGGCGGGGCGCCGACGGTCGACGCCATGGCCGCGCGGACGGGCAGCAAGGTGCCGGAGATCCTCAACGATCTGCTGCTGCTCGAGCTGCGCGGGCTGGTCGCGCGCGGCCCCGGCGGGCGCTATGCGGCGCTGGCCGTCGCCACGGCTTCTGGCACGGCTCATGCTGGGCGCGGGGTTGACTCACCTCGGGACGAGCGTTAACCGCGCCGTGATTCGCGTCGGAGGACCGCAGGCGGATGCGTGCGGTCCGGAGGCCCATCGGAGCGCCGCTCGCGGCGAGCACCGCACGGGGCCACGGAAGAAGTGAGCTGAATGGCAAAGAACCTGGTTGTCGTCGAGTCGCCGGCGAAGGCGAAGACCCTGGCCAAGTACCTTGGTCGGAACTACCAGGTCCGCGCCTCGGTGGGGCACATCCTGGACCTGCCGAAGAGCAAGCTCGGGGTCGACGTCGAGAACGACTTCGCCCCCGACTACAGCGTGATCCCGGGCAAGGCGAAGATCATCACCGAGCTGCGCAAGGCGGCGAAGGAGAAGGAGACGATCTTCCTCGCGCCCGACCCGGACCGCGAGGGCGAGGCCATCGCCTGGCACATCGCCGAGAAGATCGGGGTGCCGCGCTCGAAGCTGAAGCGCGTCCTGTTCAACGAGATCACCAAGGACGCGGTCCGGCGCGCGATCGAGAACCCGCAGCCGCTCAACAAGGACCGCTACGACGCGCAGCAGGCGCGGCGCGTCCTCGACCGCCTGGTGGGCTACCAGGTGTCGCCGCTCCTGTGGAAGAAGGTGCGGCGCGGGCTCTCGGCCGGCCGCGTGCAGTCGGTCGCCGTGCGGATCATCGTCGAGCGCGAGCGTGAGATCCGCGCCTTCGTTCCGGTCGAGTACTGGTCGATCACCGCCCGGCTCGAGGGCGACCAGCCGCCGGCCTTCGACGCCCGCCTGGTCGAAGTCGCCGGCAAGCGCCTCGATCCCAAGGGCTTCCGGGTCGAGAACGAGGAGCAGGCGAAGGCGATCCTGCAGGCGATCAAGAGCGCGCTGTGGATCGTCCGCGACGTCGAGACCAAGGAGCGCAAGCGCAACCCGCAGCCGCCGTTCATCACCTCGCGCCTGCAGCAGGAGGCGTCGCGCAAGCTGTCGTTCAGCCCGAAGCGCACGATGGGCATCGCGCAGAAGCTCTACGAGGGCGTCGAGCTCGGCAGCGAGGGCGCGGTCGGCCTCATCACCTACATGCGCACCGACTCGACCCGCGTCTCGCCCGAGGCGCAGGCGCACGCGCGCGACTTCGTCGCGAGCCGCTACGGCCAGCAGTACCTGCCCAAGGAGCCGCCGGTCTACCGCTCGCGCAAGCAGGCGCAGGACGCGCACGAGGCGATCCGCCCGACCTCGATGGAGTACACGCCCGAGCGCGTCGAGCGCTTCCTCGACCCGGCCGAGCTCAGGCTCTACACGCTGATCTGGAACCGCTTCGTCGCGAGCCAGATGGCGCCGGCGGTCTACGACCAGACGGCGGTCGACATCCCGGTCGGCGAGTACCTGTTCCGTGCGAACGGCCAGGTGATGAAGTTCGACGGCTTCATGCGGGTCTACACCGAGGGCACGGACGAGAAGGCGCAGGAGCGCGACGAGTCCGCCGAGCCCGACTCCGCGGACGACCGCCAGCTTCCCCCGCTCAAGGCGGGCGACCACCTGAAGCTCCTCGACCTCTCCCCCGAGCAGCACTTCACGCAGCCGCCGCCGCGCTTCACGCAAGCGACGCTGATCAAGGAGCTCGAGGAGAAGGGCATCGGCCGCCCGTCGACCTACGCGAGCATCATGGGGACGATCCTCGAGAAGGACTACGTGACCGAGGACGACTCGCGCCGCCTGCGCCCGACCGAGCTCGGCGCGCTGGTCACGGATCTGCTCGTCGAGGCCTTCCCCGACATCTTCAACGTCGAGTTCACCGCCGGCATGGAAGAGGTGCTCGACACCGTGGAGGAGGGTGCCAATACCTGGGTCTCCGCGGTGCGCAACTTCTACGACCCGTTCACCAAGGACCTCGAGCACGCCGACGAGCACATGCGCGACGTCAAGACGCAGGAGATCCCGACCGATCTCACCTGCGAGCGCTGCGGCGCGCCGATGGTCATCAAGTGGGGCCGGCGCGGGGAGTTCATCGCCTGCACGAACTACCCCGAGTGCCGCAACACCAAGAACTTCAAGCGCCGCGACGACGGCTCGATCGAGGTCGCGAAGGAGGAGACGATCGACCGGACGTGCCCCAAGTGCGGGCGTCCGATGCAGATCAAGTTCGGCCGCTTCGGCAAGTTCGTCGGCTGCACCGGCTACCCCGAGTGCCGCGAGGTGCAGCCGCTCAAGCTGCCGGAGCCGATCGGCATGAAGTGCCCCGACTGCGGCGTCGGCGACGTGGTGCAGAAGTTCTCGCGCAAGCGGAAGCTGTTCTACAGCTGCAACCGCTACCCCGACTGCACGTTCAGCTCGTGGGACAAGCCGATCCCCGAGCCGTGCCCGCAGTGCGGCGGCAAGTTCCTGGTCGAGAAGGTGACCAAGCGCGCCGGGGCGGAGAGGAAGTGCCCGAACCCGGAGTGCAGCTTCCGCGAGGCCGCCGAGGCGGCGGTCGCGTAGCTCGCGTCGCGCCGGCTGCCACTGTCGATCGGGCGCCGCGCGCGCTAACCTCGCCGGGATGACCCCGCGCGTCTCCGTCGTCGGCGGCGGCCTCGCCGGCTGCGAGGCTGCCTGGCAGCTCGCGCGCCGCGGCGTCGGCGTCGACCTGTTCGAGATGCGCCCCGCGCGCACGACCGAGGCGCACCAGACCGACCTGCTCGCGGAGCTGGTGTGCTCGAACAGCTTCCGCAGCGCGGAGCGCACCACCGCGATCGGGCTCCTGAAGGAGGAGATGCGCCGGCTCGGCTCGCTCGTGATGCGCGTCGCCGACGCACACCGCGTGCCGGCGGGCGGCTCGCTGGCCGTCGACCGCGAGGGCTTCGCGCGCGAGATGACGGCCGCCGTGCTCGCCCTGCCGGGCGTCGTCCTGCAGCGCGAGGAGGTGCTCGCGCCGCCGCCCGGGCTCGCGATCGTCGCCTCGGGGCCGCTCACCTCGCCCGGCCTCACGCAGTCGCTCCGCGCGCTCTTCGGCGAGGACTACCTCTACTTCTACGACGCGATCGCACCGATCGTCACCGCCGATTCGATCGACACGACCAAGGCGTTCCGAGCCTCGCGCTACGGCAAGGGCGGCGACGACTACGTCAACTGCCCGCTCGACCGCGAAGCCTACGAGCGCCTGGTCGACGAGATCCTCGCCGCCGACAAGGTGCCGACGCGGGACTTCGAGCGCTGCGTCCACTTCGAGGGCTGCCTGCCGATCGAGGAGATGGCGCGCCGCGGCCGCGAGACGCTCGCGTTCGGGCCGATGAAGCCGGTCGGCCTCGTCGACCCGCGGACGGGCAAGCGGCCCTACGCCGTCGTGCAGCTCCGCCAGGACGACCGCAACGCGACGCTGTTCAACATGGTCGGCTTCCAGACCAAGATGACGTATCCCGAGCAGCGCCGGATCCTGCGCACGATCCCCGGCCTCGAAGCCGCGGAGTTCGTCCGCCTGGGCAGCCTGCACCGCAACACCTTCATCGACGCCCCGAAGCTGCTCCGGCCGACGCTGCAGACGCGCGCGCGGCCCGACCTGCTGCTCGCGGGCCAGCTGATCGGCGTCGAGGGCTATCTCGAGTCGGCGAGCGCGGGCTTTCTGGCCGGCGTCAACGCCGCCCGGCTCGCGACCGGCCGCGAGCCGCTCGTGCCGCCCGCGACGACGGCGCTCGGGTCGCTCGTCCGCTACGTCACCCAGCCGGGGCGCACCGAGTTCCAGCCGGTCAACGCGAACTACGGCCTGTTCCCGCCGCTCGACGGCCGCCGGCTGCGCGGCGCCGAGAAGAAGCTCGCGCTCGCGGAGCGCTCGCTCGCCGACCTCGCCGCGTTCGGCGAGGACGCCGCGAGCGACGTCGCCCGCGCCGCCTGACGATGGGCGTTGCGCGCGACGCCCCAGGGGGTAAGTCCGCTTCGCTGGCGCAGCTCGCGGGCGTGGCCCCGGAAGCCCTCGAGGCCGAGGCGGCCTTCGCGGCGGAGCCGGCGCTCGCGCTCGCACGCGCGGTGGACCTGCCCGGCACCGGGACAGCGCTCGCCGGGCTGACGCGCGACGAGCGGATCGCGCTCCTCGTCCTGCTCGGCGGCAGCGGCCACCTGAGCCGGGTGCTGCGCTCGCTGCCGGACTGGCGAGGGTGGCTGCGCGCCGCGGTGCGCGGGGAAGGGGCGGCCCCCGCCCTCGACGTCGCCGCGCTCGTCGGGCTGGCGCAGGAGCCGGGCGCCGCGGCACGCGAGCTGCGACGATGGCGCCAGCGCGCCTACCTGCGCATCGGGGCGCGCGACCTGTGGGGCGTGGCACCGGTGACGGAGACCTTCGAGGCGCTGACGGCCACCGCCGAGACGGCCATCACGGCGGCCACCGCGGTCGCGCGGGCGCAGCTCGAGGCGGAGCACGGGCAGCTCGAGCTCCCCGGCGGGCGGCGCAACCGCTTCGCGGTGCTCGGCTTCGGCAAGCTCGGGGCGCGCGAGCTCAACTACAGCTCGGACGTCGACCTGGTGTTCGTCCACGAGAGCGACGGCCCGTCGAGCGACGGCGGTCCCCGCGGCACGCTCGCCGCGCAGAACTACTTCAAGCGGCTCGCGGAGCGGACGGCGAAGCTGCTGTCCGAGGTGACGGAGGACGGCTTCGTTTTCCGGGTCGACCTGCGCCTGCGCCCCGACGGCATGAACGGCCCGCTCACCAACTCGCTCGCGGGCACGCTGCAGTACTACGAGGCGCTCGGCCAGACCTGGGAGCGCGCGGCGCTGTTCAAGGCGCGGCCCGTGGGAGGCGACCGCGAGCTCGGCGACGAGCTGCTCGCGGAGCTCGAGCCCTTCATCTACCGCCGCACGCTCGACTACACGATGATCGCCGACCTCGAGGCGATGAAGGCGCGCGTCGAGGCGCAGGAGCGCGGCAAGGGACGCGGCGAGCGCAACGTCAAGCTCGGCCCGGGCGGCATCCGCGAGGTCGAGTTCCTCGTGCAGTCGTTCGCGATGGTGCACGGCGGCAAGGACCGCCGGCTACGCGAGCGCAGCACGCTGGGCCTGCTGCGGCGGCTCGGTGAGGTGGGGCTGCTGCAGCCCGCGGACGGCGAAATGCTGGCCGCGGCGTACCCGTGGCTGCGTCGCGTCGAGCACGCGCTGCAGATCGACGAGGACCGGCAGGTGCACGTCCTGCCCGAGGACCCCGCGGCGCGCGCGATCGTCGCCCGGCGCCTCGGCCTGCACCTCGAGGGCGAGGGGCCCGTGTGGCGGCGGCGGCTCGCGGGCGACGCGCTCACCCGGTTCGAGGAGACGCACGCGCGGCACACGTCGGTCGTGCGCGCCGCGTTCTCGGAGCTGTTCCGCGAGCGGCGCGAGCAGACGCTGCGCTCGGCGGACGACGCGACGCGCGGCCTGATCGACGACATCGACGCCCCGGACGCGCGCGAGCGCGCCGCGCGCCTCGGCTTCGCGGAGCCCGAGGCGGCGCTCGCGGCGCTGCGTCTGATCCGCGACGGTGCGCCGCACGCGCGGGCGAGCGCGGTGAGCCGGCGGACGCTCGTGGCGCTCGCGCCGGCGCTGCTCGACGCCGTCCGCCAGACGGCGAGGCCCGACCGGGCCCTCGCGCGGCTCGCGGACTTCCTGGTCAAGGTGGGCGCGCGGCGCACCTTCCTCGCGCTGCTCGCGGAGAATCCGGCGACGCTCCGCTTGCTGGTGACGCTGTTCGCCTCGAGCGACTACCTGTCGCGCGCATTGCTGGCGCACCCCGAGCTGCTCGACACGCTGGTGCGCGCGGATCTCGCGGTGGTGCGGAAGAGCGCCGAGGACATCGCCCGCGAGCTCGACGCGCTCCTCGAGCAGGCGCCGGACTTCGAGGGCCGGCTCGACGTGCTGCGCCGCTACCGCAACGACGAGTTCCTTCGCATCGGCTCGCGCGACGTGTTCGGCGAGCTGCACTACGGGGAGGTGAGCGCTCAGCTCAGCGACCTGGCGGAGGTCTGCCTGTCGCGCGCCTACGACATCGCGCTCGCCGAGCGCAGCCGGCGCTACGTCCCGCCGCCGGGGCTGTCGCTCGCCGTCGTCGCGCTCGGCAAGCTCGGCGGGCGGGAGCTCAACTACCACTCCGACCTCGACCTGATCTTCATCTACGGAGCGTCTCCCGAGGCGCCCGGCGACGGCCCGGCCAGCGTGGAGGGAGCCGCCGAGCCGCGCGCCGTGCTCGGCGCCCAGGAGTTCTTCGCCAAGGTCGCGCAGCTCCTGCTGCTCGTCCTGCAGCTCGCGACGCGGGAGGGCTACGTCTACAAGATCGACACGCGGCTCAGGCCGTCGGGTCGCTCGGGGCCGCTCGTAACGTCGATCGAGGGCTTCGCGCAGTACCACGCGCAGTCCTCGGCGCTGTGGGAGCGTCAAGCGCTGATCCGTGCGCGCACGGTGTGCGGCCCCGCGCCGCTCGCGCGCCAGATCCACGACATCGTCGAGGGTTTCGTCTACGGCCGCGGGCTCACGCGCGCGGAGCTCGGCGAGATCGCGCGCATCCGCGGCCGCATGGAGCGCGAGCTCGCGCGCGAGGACGCGAGCCACGTCAACCTGAAGCTCGGGCGGGGCGGGCTGGTCGACATCGAGTTCATCGCGCAGGCGCTGGCCCTGCAGCACGGTCACGCGCGGCCCGAGCTGCGGCTGCGCGCCACGCGGCCGCTGCTCGACGCGCTCGGGGCGGCGGGTCTCCTGTCCCCGGACGACCACCGGACGCTCGTCGCCGCGCACTCGTTCCTGCGGGGCCTCGAGAACCGGCTGCGCATCGAGGGCGAGCACCCGATCGAGCGCATCGCCCGCGAGCCCTCGGCGCTGGTCGGCGTCGCGCGCCGCATGAGGATCACCGAGGAGGGGGCGCGGGCCGGGGAGATTCTGCTAGAGGAGCTCGACCGCCATCGCGGGGCCGTGCGCGACGCCTACCAGCGCCTCGTCGGCCACGCCGCGAGCGCGTAAAGGAGCATGCGTGGAGAAGAGTAGCTGGATCTGGCTCGACGGCCGGTTCGTTCCCTGGGACGAGGCGAACGTCCACGTCCTGACGCACACCCTGCACTACGGCCTCGGCGTCTTCGAGGGCATCCGCTGCTACCGGTGCGACGACGGCCGCTCGGCGGTGTTCCGGCTGCGCGAGCACAACCGTCGCCTGTTCGACTCCGCGCGCATCCTCGGGCTCGAGATCCCGTTCGGCGAGCAGCAGATCGACGACGCGTGCCTCGACACGGTGCGCAGGAACGAGCTCGAGGAGTGCTACATCCGCCCGCTCGTCTTCCTGGGCGACGGCGAGATGGGGCTCGCGGCCGACAACGCGGTGCGCGTCGCGATCGCGGCCTGGCGCTGGGGCGCGTACCTCGGTGCCGACGGCCAGTCGAAGGGCATCCGCGCGAAGACGTCGTCGTTCCACCGCTTCCACTCCAACACGCTGATGTCGAAGGCGAAGACCGTCGGGAACTACGTGAACTCGATCCTTGCCTCGCACGAGGCGCGCTCCGGCGGCTTCCAGGAGGCGCTGATGCTCGACACCGAGGGCTTCGTCGCCGAGGGCAGCGGCGAGAACGTCTTCGTGGTGCGCGACGGCGTCGTGAAGACGCCCGGCGGACACTCGATCCTGCCCGGCATCACGCGCGACTCGGTGATCAAGCTCCTGCGCGACCGCGGCGTCGACGTGCGCGAGGAGCGCATCACGCGCGACGAGATCTACATCGCCGACGAGGCGTTCCTGACCGGTACGGCGGTCGAGATCACGCCGGTGCGCGAGCTCGACGGGCGCCGCGTCGGCCGCGAGACGCCGGGACCCGTCACGGCCTCGCTGCAGAAGGACTTCTTCGACGTCGTCCGCGGACGGAACGAGCGCTACCGTGGCTGGCTCACGACCGTGTAGCGCCGTGATGGAGGAGCGATGAGCCGTGCGCTGGACCTGGTGACCTCGTACGCGGCGAGCGTCGCGCGGCTCGGAGCCGGGCTCGCGGTCGGACCGCTCGGCAGGCGGCCCGAGAAGCTCCTCGAGCTCTACGAGTTCGAGGGCTGCCCGTTCTGCCGCAAGGTGCGCGAAGCCCTGTCGATGCTCGACCTCGACGCGCTGGTGCAGCCCTGTCCGAAGGGCGGCGAGCGCTTCCGCAAGCACGCGATCGAGCGCGGCGGCAAGAAGCAATTTCCCTGGCTCGTCGACCCGAACACGGGCCGCGAGATGTACGAGTCGGACGACATCGTGCGCTACCTCTACGCGCAGTACGGCGACGGCGGGGTGCCGTGGTACTTCGCGCTTCCGCCGCTCACGATGGCGACCCTGGTCGCCGGCTCGGTGTGGCGGCCGATGGCGGGGGTGTGGGCGCGGCCCTCGCGGGTGCCCGAGCAGCCGCTCGAGCTGTGGAGCTTCGAGGCGTCGCCGTACTGCCGCCTGGTGCGCGAGAGGCTGTGCGAGCTCGAGCTGCCGTACGTGCTGCACAACGTGGCGAAGGGCAGCCCGAAGCGCGCCGCTTTCGTCGCGCGCTCGGGGAAGATGCAGGTGCCCTACCTGCTCGACCCGAACACCGGACGCGCGCTCTTCGAGTCCGCGGACATCGTCTCCTACCTCGAGGAGACGTACGCGCTCGCGGCCGATGCGGCGACCCCGGCGCGCACGGCCGCTGCCGGAACGGGCGCGTGAGCGTAGCCGCTCGCCTCGGTCGTCTCTTCGCCGCAGACGGCCGCTGCTTCGACGTCGCGATCGACCACGGCGTGTTCAACGAGCCGACGTTCCTCGGCGGCATCGAGGACATGCCGGGCGCCGTGCGGACGATCGTCGCCGCGAACCCCGACGCGATCCAGCTCACGCCGGGCCAGGCGCCGCTGCTGCAGGCCGTCCCGGGCAAGCACAAGCCGGCGCTCGTGCTGCGCGTCGACGTCGCGAACGTCTACGGTCCGAACCCGCCGGACGAGCTGTTCTGCACGCCGATGGAGGAGGGCGTCGAGCAGGCGGTGCGCCTCGACGCCGCGTGCGTCGTCGCGTTCCTGCTGCTCGTCCCCGGTGAGACCGAGCTCCACCGACAGTGCGTCGAGAACGTCTGCCGCCTGAAGCCCGCATGCGACCGCTTCGGCATGCCGCTGATGGTCGAGCCCATCGCGATGAAGCCGGACGGCAAGGGCGGCTTCGCGGTCTGTGGCGACCCGACGCGCATCACGACGCTCGTGCGCCAGGCGGTCGAGCTCGGCGCCGACGTGATCAAGGCCGACCCGACCGACGACCTGGCGGACTTCCACCGGGTCGTGCAGGTCGCGGGCGGCAAGCCCGTGCTGGTGCGCGGCGGCGGCAAGGCATCCGAGGCGGAGATCTTCGCGCGCACGGCGCAGGTGATGCGGGAGGGCGCCGCCGGCATCGTCTACGGGCGCAACGTCATC
>JBFMAS010000012.1:0-10485 GCA_040755575.1 Thermodesulfobacteriota bacterium | reverse complement strand
CGGAGCGACTTCTCCGGGAGCCGCTCCGCGAGCGCATTCTCCCAGCCAGCCTCCGGCGACCGGAGCGGAGCCGGCAGGCCGCCCTCTCCCGCGCGCATTTCATCCCGCGGACGAGTGCGCACGCCGAGCGTTCAGCGATCGAGCGCCTGCCGCAGATCCTCGATCAGGTCGTCCGTGTCCTCGAGCCCGACCGACAGCCGGATCAGGTTGTCCTTGATCCCGATCGCGAGCCGCTCCTCGGTGGTGAGCTCGAAGAAGCTCATCAGCGCCGGCTGCTCGATCAGCGACTCGACGCCGCCCATCGACGGCGCGATCTGCGGGATCCGCACCGCGTCGACGACCCGCGACGCGGCGTCGAGGTCGCCCTTCACCTCGAAGCTCACCACGCCGCCGTAGCCCTTCATCTGCCGGCGCGCAATCTCGTGCCCGGGGTGCGAGGCCAGACCCGCGTAGTGCACGCGCACGACGCGCGGGTGCGCTTCGAGCATCTCCGCGATCCGCTGCGCGCTGCGGTTGTGCTGCTCGACGCGCAGGGGCAGCGTCTTCAGGCCGCGGATCAGCAGGTACGCGGCGTGCGGGTCGAGGATCGCGCCGAGGATGCCCTGGTACTGGCGGATCGCGTCGATCACCGACGCGTTGCCGAGGATCACGCCGCCCAGCACGTCGTTGTGCCCGGCGAGGAACTTGGTCGCCGAGTGCAGCACGAGGTCGATGCCGTGCGCGATCGGGCTCTGGTTGATCGGCGTCGCCAGCGTCGAGTCGATGATCGTCAGCACGCCGTGCTTCTTGCCGATCTCGGCGATGCGGCCGAGGTCGACGATCTTGTTGTACGGGTTGGTCGGCGACTCGCTGATCAGCACGCGCGTCTGCGGCCGGATCGCCTCCTCGAGCGCGCGCTCGTTGCCGGTCTCGACGATGGTCACGTCGACGCCGAACTTGCCGAGCACGGTGCGGCAGAACTGTCGCGTGCGCCGGTAGCAGTCGTCCGTCAGGACGACGTGCTGCCCGCTCTGGACGATCGCGAGCAGCGTGGTCGTGATCGCGGCCATGCCGCTCGCAAACGAGAGCCCGGCCTCCGCGCCCTCGAGCTCGGCGCACTTCTGCTCGGCGATGCGCTGCGTTGGGTTGCCGTAGCGGCCGTACTCCTCGCGCTCGGCCAGGCCCGACATGTAGTCGACCAGCTCCGCCGTATCGCGGAAGACGTAGGTCGCGGTCTGGAAGATCGGCGTCGTGATCGCGTTCGCGGGGCGCGGGCGCTGCTCACCGCCGTGGACGGCGGTGGTGAGCGCGCTCGGGCGCTTGCGCTTCGGCTCGGTCTCGCGTCGGCTCACGACGCGCGCTCCACGACCTGCTTCGTCGCGTTGCCCAGCGCGTCGATCTGCCGGTGCAGCATGTCGCGGACGCGGGCGAGGTCGTTCGGCAGCTCGATCGGCTGGTTCGCGTAGCGCGACGTGATGCCGGTGAGCTGCTTCTGGTGGTAGGCTGCCTTCTGGTCGGCGAACTTGAGCCCGTGCGCGGTCGAGATCACGACCACCTTCTCGTCGCGCTCGATCACGCCGCGCTGGACGAGCTTCAGCAGCACGGCGAGCGCGACCCCGGTGTGCGGGCAGTTGAACATGCCGGTGCGGTCGGCCTGCGCGGCCGCGTCGGCGAGCTCCTCCTCGCTCGCCTGCTCGACGATGCCGTCGAACTCCCGCAGCGTGCGGACCGCCTTCTTGTAGCTCACCGGGTTGCCGATCTGGATCGCGCTCGCGAGGGTCGACTTCGCCTGCACCGGCTCGAAGTCGCGGAAGCCCTTCTTGTACGCCAGGTAGAGCGGGTTCGCGTGCTCGGCCTGCGCGACCACGATGCGCGGGCGGCTGTGGATCATGCCGAGGCGCTCCATCAGCAGGAAGCCCTTGCCGAGCGCGCTCACGTTGCCGAGGTTGCCGCCGGGGATGACGATGGTGTCCGGCACCTCCCAGTCGAACTGCTGGCAGATCTCCATGCCGACGGTCTTCTGGCCCTCGATCCGCAGCGAGTTCATCGAGTTCGCGAGGTAGATGTTCTCCTGCTCGGTCAGCTCCTGGACGGTGCGCATGCAGCCGTCGAAGTCGGTGTCGAGCGACAGCACGATGGCGCCGTTCGAGATCGGCTGCACGAGCTGCGCGAGCGAGACCTTGTTGCGCGGCAGCAGCACCACCGCCGGGATGCCGGCCGCGGCGCAGTAGGCCGCGAGGGCCGCCGAGGTGTCGCCGGTCGACGCGCAGGCGACCGCCGGGATGCTCTGTCCCTGCGCTCGCATCGCCTTGACGACGCTCACCAGCACCGTCATGCCGAGGTCCTTGAACGAGCCGGTGTGCGAGTTGCCGCACTGCTTGACCCACAGGTCCGGGAGGCCGATCTCGCGCCCGAAGCGTTCCGCCCAGAACAGGTTCGAGCCGCCCTCGTACATGCTGACGATGTCGTCGTTCGCGACGAGCGGCAGGACCATCTCCTTGCGGCACCAGACGCCCGAGCCGTAGGGCCAGGTCGTCGAGCGGATCCGGCGGTCGAACAGCCGCCGCCAGCCCTCCGCGCTGGTGCGCGCGAGGCGCGCCTCGTCGTGGACCACCTCGAGCAGCTCGCCGCACTTCCGGCAGCGGTAGACGACCTCGAAGATGTCGTACCGCTCGCCGCAGTCCGGGTCGATGCACTGGAACCAGCAGCGGTATTTCATGGCCCGGGTGTAGCACGCCGGCCTTCCCGAGGCAGACGTGCGTGCCGACGATGGTGGAACATCCCGAGCGCGTTCGATATGCCCGTCGGCTGTAGCGATCGGTACGCAAAGGCACCCCGCGCAGGGAGGAAACGTTCGATGACCGACGAGGAACTGGAAGCAAAGGTCAAGGCGCTCAGCTTCTGGAGCGGCAAGAACTCGATGACGATCGAGGACATGGCGACCATCCAGCCGGGGCTCGCGCGCATCATGCCGGAGATCGGCGCCCGCACCTGGAAGCTCTACTATGCCGCCAAGGCGCAGAACTGGCCGATGGCCAAGTTCCAGTACAAGGAGATCAAGGGCCTGATGGAGCTCGGCGCCTTCATGCGGCCGAAGCACGAGGAGGCGCTCAACCAGTACATGGTGGAGAACTGGAAGGCGCTCGAGGGGCCGATCGATGCGCAGGACTTCGAGGGCTTCGCGAAAGCCTTCAACGAGGCCATCGACATGGCCAACGCGTACCACGAGCTCAAGGACAAGCCGTACATCCGCTGGAAGCTGCCCGACACGCCGCCGCCCGACCTCGATTTGACGCCACGCGGCGCTGCGAAGAAGTAGCCCTCAGCGTGCGAACGCGGCCGCGACGGCGGCCGCGTCCGTGATCGTCGCGAGCAGCGGCAGCGTGTTTTGGATCGACCAGTCGTGCCACTCCTGCGGCACGCCGGCGCAGCAGTCCTCGACGACGAACATCTCGTAGCCGCGGTTGAGCGAGGCGCGCACGATGCCCTCGACCGCGAGGGTGGTCGAGATGCCGCAGATCGCGAGCTGCTCGCGGCGGAGCTGCGCCAGGATCGCATAGAGGCCGGTGCCGTAGGAGCCGTCGACGGACGTCGTCCGCTCGAGGACGAAGTCCTGCGGTGCGGGCTCGACCGCCTCGTGCGTCTCGGCGCCCCACGTACCCTGGACGAGCGTCGGGCCGCGCTTGCCGGCGAGCGCGTAGATCTTCGCGCGCGGGCGCGGGAAGCCCGGCTTGTTGGCGACGTTGATGTAGAACACCGGCACCGCTCGCCCGCGTGCGACCTCGAGCAGCCGCGCCACCTTCGGCAGCACGCCTCGGCGGTGCACCGCCTCGGCGAGCGCCGCGCCGAGCCCCGGCTTGCCGAGGTTCGACTCGTGCACCATGTCGTTCTGCAGCTCGACGACGAGCACGGCGGTCTTCGCGGGGTCGAGGTCCAGGCTCATTGGTGCACCTTGGCAGCCCGGGCGGCTTCGCCGCAACGCCTGACGCGTTGCAGCACATGGCGCTTTCGTTGACATGCGCCAGCGGGCGTCGATAGTGTCGCCGCCGCTGAGCCAGGCAGTACGACGAAGCTGAACCCACGAGCGAGGAGGGGAGCTCCTATGGATGTTCGGTCGTGCGTCGAGGGGACCGGCCGGAAGCTGAATCGTGCGATCGCCCTGATCGCCGCGGGGCTCGGGACGATCGTCGTCGCCGCGCAAGCGGCGCATGCGCTCTACCTGGATGAGAACCAGCTTCTCAGCCTGCGCATGCGGGCGTACAGCCAGGTGTCGATCGCGACCCAGGACAGCCAGAACTTCGTCACCGACCCGCCGAAGTTCGCCGGCCAGGTGATGCAGTGGCGGAACTTCTTCAACCCCGAGTTCGAGGTGAAGGCGTCGACGCTGCTGCCCGAGGGCTGGCTCGACGACCTGAGCGGGCGCCTCGCGCTGTGGGGCTTCTACGACGGCCTGTACGACTTCGGCCCGAAGCAGTACGCGGAGCGCGCGGCCGAGATCAAGTTCCACACCGGGCCGCACGGCGCGTTCCAGACCAAGGGCGAGACGCGCAACCAGGCGATCGCCGGCAATGCGCTGCAGCGCAACGTGCGCGACATCTACGCGCGCCGCATCCGGGTCAACGAGGCCTACGTCAACATCTCGAAGGGCCCGCTGTTCGTGCGCATCGGGCGCCAGGCGATCTCCTGGGGCGAGGCCGACACCATCGGCCTGCTCGACGCGAACAACCCGTTCGACACCACGATCGCGCCGGGCACGTTCATCGACCTCGACGAGTCGCGCATCCCGCTGTGGACGCTGCGTGCGACCTACCAGCTGTTCACCAACCTCGGCCCGATGTCGAGCGGCTTCCTCGATGCCTACTGGGTGCCGGGCTGGCTCGACACCACCGTCTCGCCGCTGCAGATGCAGAGCGGGAGCCCGTTCTCCGCGCCGCCGCCGGCGCCGCCGCCGAACATCGAGGTGTTCCAGCGCAGGCCGCAGTCGAAGACCGGCAACTCGCGCTGGGGCGTCCGCTTCCAGACGGTGATCGGCGACTACACGACGAGCGTCTGGTTCTACAAGACGTTCCCGACCGAGCCGGTGGCGCTCAACCTCGGCATCTCGAACGTCACGGGCCGGCTCGTGACCTCGACCGAGTACCCGCTGGTCAACGTCGCCGGCGTCGCGACCTCCTGGTATAGCGAGTTCCTCAACTCGATCGTCCGCACCGAGGTCGAGGTGTTCAACAACCAGCCTGGCTTCCGCGTCAATACGAACATCACGCGCGGGCTCAGCGCCGAGTGCAACGCGCCCGGACCGAAGAACTTCGCCGCCTGCGGGCGCTACGACAAGATCAACCTGATCCGCGGCGAGCTCGGCATCGACCGCAACATCTTCATCCGCTGGCTGAACCCGGCCAACAGCTTCGTCTGGGTGACGTCGTTCGTCTTCACGGCCAACCCGGACGAGACCAAGTACAAGGACTACCGAGCGAGCGGCATCCTGAAGCCGAGCGCGCTGATCCGCCAGGGAGAGGGCGGCGCGCCGGCGGGCTCCGTGACGGCCGGATGCGACGGTGGAGAGGGCGGGTGCGACTTCGTCAACAACTCGGTGTTCGAGTACTTCTTCCAGATGCACCTCGAGTCGAACTTCATGCACGGCAAGGTGCCGGCCGGCATCACGACGGTGATGAACAGCCGCGGCGCGCTGGCGATCTGGCCCGACGTCGCGTACCGCGTGAGCGACGCCTTCATTCTGAGCGCGCGGTACATCAACATCCACACCTTCGGCAGCGAGGACAACGGCTTCGCGCCGGGCCTCGGCCTGTTCCGCGACCGCGACGAGGTCTGGTTCCGGGCGACGTACCAGCTGAACTGATTCCGAGACGGCGCGCCGTGTCATCCGGGGCTCGCGTCGTGTCGGCGTGCCGGCGCTGCGCTATGCTTCGCCGCGCGTGACCACCAAGCGCCGAGCGGCCTCCAATGCGTCGCGCCGCGCCGCGGCCGCCGCGCGCTGGGCCGACCAGCGCGAGCGGCTGCTGCAGGCTGCGCGGCGCGCCATCCATCGCCTGGGACCGCACGTCTCGATGGAGCAGATCGCCGCCGAGGCGGGGATCACCAAGCCCATCGTCTACCGGCACTTCGGCGACCGGCGCGGGCTCGCACGGGCCCTCAGCTTCGCGGCGATCGGCATCTCGTTCGACTCCTCGCAGGAGGACGTGGCGTCGGCGCGACAGGCGCTGCGCGAGCGCGTGCTCACGTTCTACCCGGTGGTCGACGACGCCGACCGCTTTCGCCGCGTCGTCGTGACGTGGGCGACCCAGTACCACGTCTTCGTCGAGACCAACCGCAACCTGTACCGATTCCTGCGCAGCGAGGGCGCGCTCGGGGCGATCTACGACTCGCCCGAGGGCCAGGAGTCGGAGCCGATCACCGAGTCGTTCGCCGCGTCGCTGCGCGCGATCCACGGCGCGCGGGGCATCGACGACGTGACCGCTCGCGTCTGGGCGCTCGCGCTGCGCGGCATGGTGCGGGAGATCGTCGACTGGGCGTCCGGTGCGCACGCCTGCGATCGCTTCGAGCTCGAGCGCCAGTTCGACCTGATGACGCTCGCGCTCCTGAGCGGCCTCGAGCGCGAGCTGGCGCGACGCAGGCGCCCGGCGCCGAAGAAGCGCCGCCGCGCGCCACAAGCGAAGCGTGCCGTGCGGCGCACGCCGCAGGCCGGCCGCCGGCGTGGCTGACGGCGGCGCCGCGCCGGCGGCCTCGAGCGCTCAGCGCGGCCGGACGGCGTAGTAGCCGGTCAGCACGAACATCTCGTTCTCTGTCGTCACCCCCGCCGTGACCGGGCACGCGTCGCACCAGCCGTCGCCGGCCGACGGCGAGGAGTCGCACGCCGCGTCGTCGTCGATGCCGGCGCACGGCTCGCCGACGCGTCCCTGCACGCACGCGACGGGCTTGCACGACGTGCGGTCGGGCATGGTCGAGCGCCGCGTCACGCGGCGCAGGTCGAAGCCGCCCTCCGCGTCGACGCCGTTGTTGAAGTCGGCGCAGTAGGTGAGGGTACGCTCCGCCGGATCCTCCGAGTCGAAGCGCAGCGGCGGCTCGTAGCGCGCGTCGAGCGGATCGACGTAGTCGAAGCTCTCGTAGATGCGCGTGCCGTCCGGCAGGTCGACGGTGAAGTGCTCGCCGCGCTTGTGCGTGTGCGAGCTCAGACCGAGAAGCTCCGCGTGGCGCGGAAGCACGTGCTCCGCGCAGTAGCGCTCGACGGTGAACGGCGCCTGCCCGGCCTGGATGTAGATCGCGTGCGAGTCGACGATCTGCTCCACCTCGAAGCGGCGCTCCCTGGCGAAGGTCATGTTGAGGTACGCCCGCAGCTGGTGGTCCTGCTGCGTCAGGTTGAAGGCGTGCGAGTTCCAGTAGATGATGCCGCGGATCGGGATCTCGCGGTAATAGCCGCCCTCGCGCGGCCGGTCGATCTGCTGCGCCGTCTGCGCGCCGCCGATGCCGCCGCCGGCGACGTTGACGGCGCTCTCCGGAGGCCCGTAGCCGATGCAGGCGAGCGAGTCGGTGACGCGGCTGCCGCACAGCCCTTCGCCGCACGCGTCGAGGTCGGTCGGCTCGCACGCCTCGCCGTCGCGCGCGCCGCCCTTGCACGTCCACTCGCCGAAGGACGCGTCGTGCACCCGGTCCGCGCCGAGCCCGCTGTGGTCGATCACCAGGTGGTGGCTGTGCGGGTCCTGACGCAGGTGCGAGCCGTTGACGTAGAACACCCCGCGCGCGGGGTCCTGGTACTCCGCGGGGATCACGCCGCTGAAGTCGTAGTACTGCGCGAAGCACACCTCGCGCTCCGCGCTCGCCGGCAGCAGGTAGGTCGGCATGCGGAACTGCACGCCCTCGCCGGGCGGCGGCGGCTCGAGCGGCTCGATCGAGATCGGCGTCGCCGGCGGCAGACACGCGCCGAGCAGGTCCTCGACGTACTCCGAGTCGCCGCGGATCGAGTCGCCGACCGAGCCGCGCTCGGGCGCTCCCGCCTCGATCCAGATCTTGAGGGCCTCGAGATGCTCCTCGGGGATCGGCGGCAGGCCGCTCGGCATCGGGCTGCCGGCGACCTGCACGGATCCCGGCCTGGTCGCCGCGGCGAGCTTCAGGTAGAGATAGCTCTCGCTCGGCTCGCCGGGCCGGAGGCGGGGCAGGGCGCTCGACGTCGACGTCGCCTCGAAGAGGTTGCCGTACGACGCGCCAGCCCGCAGATCGAGCCCGCCCGACGTCGCGCTGCCGTGGCAGGCGTCCCGCGTGCAGCCTTGACCGTCGAAGATCACCTCCTGCAGCGCGTCGAAGGTGTTCTCGAACTCGCCCGCCGCGCACTCCGCCGGGACGGGATCGGGTCCCGGGCCGCTGCCCGGTCCCGCAGCCGTCTGCGACGAGTCGCCGCTGCAGCCGGCATGTGCGATCAGGGCCCCGCCAAGACCAGGCAACGTCCGACGTTCACCAGCCGACGCGTCGTCTTCATGAAGGCTCCCTCCTGCAGGCCGTTCACGGTTACCGCAAGTAGCACGTTTGCCGCCGGGGAGGGAATCCGTCCGCAGCGCTTGACCGGCGATTGTGGGGGGCCGTAGTTACGGTGCGTAACGGGCCCGGCCGCCGGCGCCGGCCGGACACGAGGCATGAGATCTGCGGCCGAGGCATCGCGACGCGGGCGGGCGGGACGCCCTGCCATGGGGGCTGCCTGCTCGCTTGCGGCGGTGCTGCTCGCGGGCGCCGGCGCCGCTCCCGCCCAGACGACCGCGGGGACGCGCACGACGCCCGACGGCAAGCAGGTTCTCGTCAGCAAGGACGTCGGCGGCGAGCGCTGGGCGATCTCGGTCAACCTCGACGACGGGACGGCGACCGGCAACGTCTTCCGCCCGGGCGCCGAGCCGAAGTTCGTCTGGTGCGAGCGCACCGGCGACGACGGCAGCCTCGACCCGGTCGAGGGCGAGGTCCGCTACGCCTGCCGGGGGGCCGACGCGTGCCTCGCCTCGCCGTGCGACGCGTCCGGCTGGACCGACCTCGGCCCGGTCGGGCTGCCGGGCTCCTTCCTGCTGCCGGCGGAGGACCCCTTCTCTCCGCTCCGCACCCCGGAGCACTTCTGCGACGACGGCTGCCACCTCGCGGAGTTCCTGCAGGTCGGCGAGTACTCGTACTCCGTCGACTCCGCCTACTGTAACTACTTGACGGTGGTCCAGGAGACGCTCGCACCCATCCGTGCCGGCGACGAGATCCTGATCCGCTTCTGGCACTTCGCGCTCAGCGCGCCGGACGGCGGCCGAGCGTACCTCGCGATCGCGGTCGGGGACCGCATCGTGTGGGATGCGCGGCTGCCGATCCCTTGCCGGGGCGGCATCGTCGGCGCGGTCCCGGACGGCGATTGCATCGACACGCCGGGGCAGGCCGACGTCGACCCCGCGCGCTTCGTCGCCGACTTCGACGCGCCGGCGGGGACGCCGATCTACGTCCACGTCCAGAACCACGGCGACAACAACTACAGCCTCGTCGAGGCCAGCGTGAACGAGGTCTCGCTCGTCGACATGGACGCCTGGCGCAAGGCGAGCAACGGCCTGCCGCCGCTGCCGCCCTCGGGCAGCGTGCCGCCGAAGGGGCCGACGACGTGCGTGCCGTTCGAGCCCTGATCGTCCTGCTCGCCGCCATGTCGTCGGCGACGGGGTGCGGCGACGGCACGCGGGGCGGCGGCGGACCCGCGGCTCCGACCGATCCGTCCGCCGTCGCGCTCACCTTCCTCGCCGAGATCGACGGCGAGCCGTTCGCGTGCGGCCGCAGCTTCGCCGGCGTCGGCACCAGCGCCGCTACCGTCGAGCCGGCCGACCTGCGCTTCTACGTCTCCGACGTGCGCCTCGTCGGCGAGGACGGCGCCGAGACGCCGCTGCTGCTCGATCAGGACGGCACGTGGCAGCTCGAGGACCTGGCGCTGCTCGACTTCGAGGACGGCTCCGGGCGCTGCTCGTTCGCCGGCTCACGGGAAGTCAATACCAGCATCCGCGGCACCGCACCGCCCGGCGCGTGGGCCGGCGTGCGCTTCACGGTCGGCGTGCCGTTCGCACGCAACCACGGCGACGCCGCCACGGCTCCACCGCCGCTCGACGCGACCGCGCTCTTCTGGAACTGGAACGCGGGCTACAAGTTCTTCGTCTTCGACTCGTGGGCGCAGGCGAGCGGCAACGAGTTCCGCGTCCACGTCGGCAGCACGCGCTGCGAGGGCGACGGGCGCGGCCACGTGTCGGGCTGTGGCAACCCGAACCGCATCCCGGTCGAGATCGCGCCGCTCGATCCGCGCGAGGACGCGGTCGTCGTCGAGCTCGCGGCGCTGCTCGTCGCGACCGACGTCGAGCGCAACGCTCCCGAGACGCCGCCCGGCTGCATGGGCGCGCCCGCCGACCCGGACTGCGCGGGGCCGTTCGCGCAGCTCGGCCTGCCGTTCGCGGGCCGCCCGGCCGCGGCACAGCGGGTCTTCGGCGCCGGCCCCGGGCGCGC
>JBFMAS010000011.1:0-2853 GCA_040755575.1 Thermodesulfobacteriota bacterium | reverse complement strand
CGGGCCGTCGCCGTTCCCGATCGTGACCGGGGCCTCGGCCGGCGCGATCAACGGCGCGGCGATCGCGGCGCGCAGCGCCGGCTTCGGCGAGGGGACGCGCGAGCTCGCGCGCCTCTGGTCGGAGCTGTCGGTGGAGCAGGTGTTCCGCACCGATGCGCCATCGCTCGCGCTCGGCGCGCTGCGCTTCGCGCGCGACATGGCGCTCGGCCCTCTCCTCGGCACGACGCTCACGCAGGCGCTGCTCGACGCGTCGCCGCTGCGGGCGCTGCTCGCGCGCGTCCTGCCGCTCGACGGCATCGCGGACTCGATCCGCGCGGGCCATCTCTACGCCGTCGCGGTGCTCGCGACGAGCTACCACTCGGGGCGCTCGTTCACCTTCGTCCAGGGGCGGCCGGGACATCCGGTGTGGGTCAAGAGCCGGCGCGTCGTGCTGCCGGTATGCTTGACGGTCGATCACGTCGCGGCGTCGGCGGCGATCCCGGTCGTCTTCCCGCCGGTGCCGATCTCGTCCGCCGTCGGCGACGTCTACTTCGGAGACGGCGCGCTTCGCCTGGTGACCCCGTTCAGCCCGGCGATCCGCCTCGGCGCGACGCACGTCTTCGCGATCGGGATCCGCTCGCCGCGCGCGGCGGACGCGCTCTGGCAGCAGGAGCTCGGCGTCGCCGATGGGTCCGCGGTGCACGCGCCGGGCATCCTGCCGCCGCCGCTGGCGCAGATCTGCGGCGTGTTCCTGAACGCGATCTTCCTCGATCACCTCGACAGCGACCTCGACCACCTGAAGCGGATGAACGAGCTGGTCGCGACCCATGGCGCGCACGTGGCGCCGGCGCGCGGTGACGGCACGCCGGCGGCGGAGCCGATGCGCGTCGTCGAGCCGCTCGTCGTCTGCCCGTCGGAAGACCTGGCGCTGGTCGCGCAGCGCTTCGCGCACCGCATGCCGCGCCTCGTGCGCCTCGTGCTCGAGGGGCTCGGCACGCCCGACGCGCAGAGCGCCGACATGACGAGCTACCTGCTGTTCGACTCGTTCTACACGCGCACGCTGGTCCAGATCGGCTACCGCGACGCGAGCGAGCGCATCGACGAGATCGAGGCCTTCCTGCGCGGGGCGCGGGAATCGGCGCGGCGCGACGGGGCCGAGGAGGAGGCGCCGGACGTCGCCCGCGTGGCGGAGGAGGAGCGCGCCGTCGGCTGAGCGGCCGGCTCGAGCGCCGGGGAGGAATCGTGAACGAGGGGCGCTACGTCAGGCTGTCGGGCCTCGATCACGCGTTTCTGCATTTCGAGAGCGACGCGGCGTACATGCACGTCGCGCTGACCGCGGTGTTCGACGCCGGCTCGCTCGCCGGAGCGGACGGCGGCGTCGACATCGCCCGCATCCGCGCGCACCTCGCCGGCCGGCTGCACCTGCTGCCGCGCTACCGGCAGCGGCTGCACTACGTGCCGCTGACCAACGACCCGGTGTGGGTCGACGACGACGACTTCGAGCTCGACTTCCACGTGCGGCACAGCCACCTGCCGCGCCCGGGCAGCGACGCGCAGCTCAAGACGCTGGCCGCCCGCATCCTCGAGCGGCCGCTCGACCGCAAGCGGCCGCTGTGGGAGATGTGGTTCATCGAGGGCCTGCCCGGCGGGCGCTTCGCCATGCTGTGCAAGGTGCACCACTGCATGGTCGACGGGATCGCCGGCATCGACCTGCTCGCCGCGCTGCTGAGCCCCGTGCCCGAGACCGCGATCGAGCGGCCGCGCCCGTGGACGCCCGCCCCGCCGCCGACCGCGGCTCGGCTCCTGCGCGACGAGCTGCGCCGGCGCGGGGACGCTTCGCTGCGCGCGCTGCGCAGCCTGCCGGCGCTCGTCGGCGGCGACGTCGGCGCGGTCGGCGCGCGGCTCGGCAGCCTGTGGGGCTTCGTGCGGGCCGGCGTGCGCGGCGCGGCGGCGACGCCGTTCAACGGTCCCATCGGGCCGCACCGGCGCGTCGAGTGGCTCGGCTTCGACATCGCCGAGATGAAGCTCGTCAAGCAACGTCTCGGCGGGACGCTCAACGACGTCGTGCTCGCGACCGTCACCGGCGCCCTGCGCCGCTACCTCGCGCACCACGGCGCCGGCGTCGCGGAAGGCGAGCTGCGCGCCCTGATCCCGGTCAGCACGCGCCCCCCGGCGGAGCGCGGCGAGACCGGCAACCGCGTCTCGGCGTGGATCGCGCCGCTGCCGGTCGACGAGGTGCGGCCGCTCGAGCGCTTCCGCCGCATCCACGCCACGACCGAGGGCTATCGCTCGGGCCACGAGGAGCGCGGCGCCGAGGTGCTGACGGAGACCGCCGAGTGGACGACCGCGCTGCCGCTCGCGGTTGCGGTCCGGCTGATCGCCCGCACGCGCGCCTTCAACGTCATCGTGACCAACGTCCCCGGGCCGCCGGTGCCGTTCCACCTGCTCGACGCGACGATGCTGGCCGGCTACCCGCACGTGCCGCTGTTCGACAACCAGGGCCTCGGGATCGCGCTGCTGAGCTATGCGGGCAAGCTCTACTTCGGCCTCGTCGGCGAGTGGGACCTGCTGCCCGACCTCGACCGGCTCGCGGGCTGGGTCGAGGCGTCGTACGCCGAGCTGCGCGAGGCGGCCGGCGTGAGCCCGACGCCGGCGTGCGGCGAGCGCAAGCTGCGGCGCGTGCCGGCGCACGCCGTCGGTTGACCGCGAGCCCGGGCCTCACGCCGCCCCGTGCACGGCGGCGGCGGGACGCGGCCGCGGGTGCCTCGCGGGCCGCGCGCAGACGCCGCCCGCGCTGAAGCCCTCCGCGCCGTAGCCGAGCGCGTGGTTGATCCGCGCGCGCAGGTTCTCGTGCGCGATCGCGGCCGTGAGCTC
>JBFMAS010000010.1:0-7358 GCA_040755575.1 Thermodesulfobacteriota bacterium | reverse complement strand
GTCGTAGAGCGCCGTCACGCGCGCGAGCGCGGCGCGCGACCGCTCCTTTCGAGCGCGCTCCGCGTCCGGCGCCGCCAGCACCTCGCGCAGCCGCGCCGCGAGGTCGTCGGGGTCGTTCTTCGCGTAGTACCAGCCGGCGTCGCCCAGCACCTCGCGATGCTCCGGGATGTCGTTCGCGACCACCGGCCGCCCCGCCGCCATCGCCTCGAGCAGCGCCGGGTGCGTGCCGCCGACGTCGGTCGCCTGGACGTAGCAGGCGGCGTGCGCGCGCAGCTCGTCGTAGCCCGGGCCGTAGACCGCGCCCGCCATCTTGATCTTGTCGCTGCCCGCCGCGAGCGCCTGCACGCGCGCCTTGTACGCGTCGGCGTACGGCGCGTCGCCGACCACCACCAGGGCCTCGGCCACGCCCGAGCCGAGGAAGCCGCGGATCACGACGTCGGCGTTGTTCTCCGGCTCGAGGCGGCTCACGTAGAGGACGTAGCGGCCGGGCGCGACGCCGAGGCGCTGCAGCGTCGCGACGCCCGTCGGCGCGGGCGGCGTCGCACCGTAGGCGATCATCACGACGTTCGCGACGCCGCGGGCCCGCAGGTGTTGCTCGATCACGCGACAGTCGGCGACGACCACGTCGCTCCAGCGCGGACCGAGCACCGCGGCGAGCCGGTAGAAGCTCCGCCCGAGCACGCCCCACTTGCGGCGCTCGCTCTCGATGCCGTCGACCGCGAGCGCGGTCGCGATGCCGGCGCGGCGCAGGAGCGGCAGCACGGCGAAGTTCGCGCTGTTGCACACCAGCGCGACCTCGAAGCCCTCGCGGCTCGCGTGCCGCGCGCTGCGCCACGTGTGCACGACCGTTTCCAGGTGCTTGCGCGCCGGCGCCGGCAGCACGACCAGGCGCACGCCGCGGTGGAAGCGCCCGTCGAGCGCCGGGTCGACGCTGCCCGCACGCCCGTACACCGTCACGTCGTGGCCGCGTGCCGCGAGCCGCACGGCGAGCTGCTCGGCGAAGGTCTCGAAGCCGCCGTACGCCGCGGGGATGCCGCGCGTGCCGAGGATCGCGATGCGCAGCGGCGCGCTCGGCTCGGGCTCCGCGCCAGCGGACGGCGGCGTGCGGGCTTCCATGCGCGCGTCGCTCGTACCACCGGGTCGCAGGCGCGCAAGACCGATCGCCAGCGGGCCGCTCCCTCTGGTAGAGCCGTCGCATGGCGAAAGGGGAGCCGACGCTCGAGGAGATCCGCGAGGGCCTCGCCCGGCTCAAGTACTTCACCACCAACCGGGTCGAGACGGCGATCTTCCTCGCCGTCAAGCTCGGCAAGCCGCTGCTCGCGGAGGGCCCGGCCGGCGCCGGCAAGACCGAGATCGGCAAGGTGCTCGCGGCGCTGCTCGACACCGAGCTCGTGCGCCTGCAGTGCTACGAGGGCCTGGACGAGGCGCGCGCGCTCTACGAGTGGAACTACCAGAAGCAGCTCCTGCGCATCCAGAGCGACCAGGCCGAGCACCGGCCGTGGAGCGAGGTCTCGGAGCACATCTTCTCGCGCGAGTACCTGCTCGAGCGGCCGCTGCTGCGTGCGATCGCCGCACCGCGGCGCGTGGTCCTGCTGATCGACGAGATCGACAAGGCTGACGAGGAGTTCGAGGCGTTCCTGCTCGAGGTGCTGAGCGACTTCCAGGTGAGCGTGCCCGAGCTCGGCACCGTCCGCGCGAAGCATCCTCCGGTCGTCGTCCTCACCTCGAACCGCACCCGGGAGCTGTCCGAGGCGCTGCGGCGCCGCTGCCTGCACGTCTTCATCGACTTCCCCGGGCCGACGATCGAGGCGACGATCGTCGCCGAGAAGGTCCCCGGGCTCGACGCGGCGCTCGCCGGGCACGTCGCGCGCTTCGTCGCCGGGCTGCGCAAGCTCGAGCTGCGCAAGGCGCCGTCGATCGCCGAGACCCTCGACTGGGCACGCGCGCTCGTCGCGCTCGGCGTGCGCGAGCTCGATCCCGCCGCGGTGCGGGCGACCGAGGGCCTCCTCTTCAAGCACGAGGAGGACGCGCGCAAGGCGCAAGGCAAGATCGCCGGACTCATCGCAGGAACGCGATGATTGCCGGCGCGATCGTGCAGCGCTGCGCGAAGCGGGCATCCAGGGCGTACGCCGCAGCGAGGTTTTGCCTGGTGCGGCCCTTGCTCGGCGGACCCGCGTGCTGACGTTCCTCCTGCCCCTCACCCGGCTCAAGATCCTGCTCCTGGCAAACGCCGCCCTGCAGGTCCTCGACGGCTACGTGACCGGCCTCGGCGTCGCGCGCGGCTTCGTCGAGGGGAACCCGCTGGTGCGCTGGTCGATGGAGTCGCTCGGCCAGGCGCCCGGCCTGATCGCCGTCAAGCTCCTCGCCCTCGCCTTCCTCTACCTGCTCTACCGGCGCGGCCATCACCGGCTCGTCGAGCCGGGCCTCGCCTACCTGGCGGTCGTGTACCTGACGATGGCCGTCATCCCGTGGACCGTCGTGCTGGCGCGCACGCCGGGCTGACGCGCGGCGCCGTCACGGGCCGAGCAGCGCGTCCGCGGTCGCGTCGAGCGCCAGCTCGAGCGCGTCGATCGACCTCGCCTGGCGCAGGTTGCTGACCAGGTACTCGACGCCCGCATCCGCGTAGGCGGCGACGTCGCGCCGGATCTTCGCCGGCGTGCCGTAGAGAGGCCGGTCGTCGTCGCCGTCGTCGTCGCGCACCAGGACGCCCTTGCGCAGGCTCACGACGAAGCGCGCCGGATCCCGTCCGGCCCGGGCGAGCGCCGTGCGCACCTCCGCGACCTGCGGCGCGACCTCCTCGGGGGTCAGGTCGATGAGATGGAGCCCGTCGCCGAGCGCGACGGCGCGCTCGCGTGCGGCGCGCGAGTTGCCGCCGACCCAGATCGGCGGCCACGGGCGCTGCGCCGGCTTCGGGCCGGTGCGCACCGCCGGCAGCACGTAGTGCTGCCCCGCGAACGAGGCGACGTCGTCGCGCCACAGGCGACGGCACACCTCGAGGTACTCGTCCGTCACGCGGCCGCGGTGGCGCGCGTCCTGGCCGAGCGCCGTGAACTCCTCGCGCAGCCAGCCGACGCCGACGCCGAAGATCACGCGGCCGCCCGAGAGGGCGTCGAGCGTCGCGATCGTCTTCGCCGTCACCACCGGGTTGCGGTACGGCACGACGTAGACGCTGACGCCGAGGCGGATGCGCTCGGTCGCGCCGGCGAGGAACGCGAGCGTGGTGAGCGGCTCGTAGAACTCCTCGATGACGCCCATGTCGCCCGGCTTCGGACGCGGGCTCCTGTCGAACGGGTAGACGCTCGCGACCTCGACCGGCGCGACGAGGTGGTCCGCGACCCAGACCGAGTCGATGCCGCGCGCCTCGGCACGGCGCGCGAGCCGCGCGAGGTTCGCGGCATTCGCGAGCGGGCCGTAGTTCGGCAGGGCGACGCCGAAGCGCAGGGCGCGGCTCACGACGGCGCCCCGACCACCGCGTCGACCAGCGCCGGCAGCGTCGTGCCGAGCGCGGCCGCGAGGCGTGCGTCGGCAATCGCGTCGTAGGGCGTCGCCGAGCGCGTCAGGATGACCACCCGCGCCCCACCCTGCTTCGCGACCTCGACCAGCGACGCGGCGGGCTGGACCTGCAGCGACGAGCCGATCGCGAGCAGGCAGTCGGCCTCGCTCGCGAGGCGGATCGCCGCCTCGAGCACGTCGCGCGGCAGCGCCTGGCCGAACGACACGGTCGCGGGCTTGAGCACGCCGTCGCAGGCGAGGCAGCGCGGCACCTCGTCGCCCGCGGCGAGCCGTGCGAGGACGGGCTCGATGTCCTCGGTCGCGTCGCACGCGAGGCACGTCGCCGCGCGGTTGGTGCCGTGCAGCTCGAGCACGTTGCGGCTCCCGGCCGCCTGGTGCAGGCCGTCGATGTTCTGCGTCACGACGGCGGCGAGCCGTCCCGCGTCCTCGAGACGCGCGAGCGCCGCGTGCCCGGCGTTGGGCCGCGCGCGCAGCATGACCGGGATGGTCTCGCGCTTGTAGCGCCAGTGCTCGCGACGGGCTTCCTCGGAGCGGACGAACTCGCCGTAGTCGATCGGGCGGTAGCGCTCCCACACGCCGCCCGGGCTGCGGAAGTCGGGGATGCCGGACTCCGTGCTGAGGCCGGCGCCGGTCAGCGCGAGCGCCCGGCGGCTCGCGCGCAGCAGCGCGATGGCGCGGGCGAGCCCGGGATCGTGGATGGCCTCGTGCACGAGCGACCTCGGAGCGGGACGCGCGTCGCGATGAGCGGGTCCCACTGCCCCAGATATGGCGAATCCGCCCCCCGTGTCGAACTCAGCCCGGCTGCCGTCCCGCTCGCGGACGGGCGGCGTCACGCTCGGGCTGCGCGTCGCACCGCCGAGCCCGCCGAGGGGTCCCGCGGACGGCGCTTGACTGGGGTCCGGGGCACCCCCAACGCTGGCCGCCTCGGAGCGCCTCGCGTGCACACCCTGCCATCAGCGGCCCCGCGTACCGACGAGCGGGGGCGGCTCGGGGTGGTCGCGCGCGCCGAGGAGCTGGCGGCGATCGAGCGCTTCCTCGAGCGCGCCGGCTCCGGACCCGCAGCGCTCGTCTTCGAGGGCGAGCCCGGCATCGGCAAGACGACCATCTGGCGCGAGGTGCTCGAGAGGGCCCCGGCACGCGGTGTCACGCTGCTCTCCTGCCGGCCCGTGGAGGCCGAGGCGAAGCTCGCGTTCGCGTCTCTGGCCGATCTCGTGGGCCCGGTCGCGGATCGGGTCCTGCCGGGTCTCCCGGATCCGCAGCGCAGCGCGCTCGACGTGGCGCTGCTGCGCGCGAGCCCCGGCGACAAGCCGCCGAGCCCACGCGCGGTCGCCGCCGCGCTGCTGTCCAGCTTGCGCGTGCTCGCGAGCGAGTCGCCCGTCGTGCTCGCGATCGACGATCAGCAATGGCTCGATCGCGCCACCGCAGACGCGCTCGCCTTCGCGCTGCGCCGCGTCGAGCCGCACCCGGTTTCGGTCGTGGCCGCACTTCGAGTCGAGGGGCCGGACGTGCGCGACGCGCTCGCGCTCGACCTCGCGTTCGCGGGAAGGATCGAGCGGCGCCGGCTCGCACCGCTCGGCATGAGCGCGTTGCACCACGTGCTGCGCTCGCGGCTCGGGCACCTCTTCCCGCGACCGGTGTTGCGCAGGATCGCCGACACCTCGCACGGCAACCCGTTCTTCGCGCTCGAGATCGCGCGCGCGCTGCTCGACGGACACGTGGCCGTGGCGGCCGGCGAGCCGCTGCCCGTTCCGCAAGCCGCATCCGCGCTGGTGGAGAGGCGTCTCGCGCGCCTGCCCGCGCGCACCCGCGCGGCGCTGCTCGCCGTCGCCGCCTGCTCGACCACGGCGACGTCGCGCTTCGAGCGCCTGCTCGGCCGCGACGACGCGAGCTCTCTCGTCCGTGCCGTGCAGGCCGGCATCCTCGACTCGAACGGGGGTGAGCTGCGCTTCACGCACCCGCTGCTCGCCTCGGCCGTCTACCGGTCGGCCTCGCCGCGCGAGCGCCGCGCGCTGCACGAGCGCCTCGCGGCGCTGGTCGACGACGTCGAGGAGCGCGCGCGCCACCTGGCGCTTGCCGCGTCCGCGCCGGACGAGGACGTGGCGCTCGCGCTGGACGAGGGCGCCACGCGCGCCCGCCTACGCGGCGCGCCGGACGCCGCGGGCGAGCTCGCCGAGCAGGCGGCCGAGCGGACGCCGCGCGAGGACGCGGCCGCGCGCCGGCGCCGCCAGATCCAGGCGGCGGAGCACTTCTTTCACGCCGGCGATCGCCGGCGCGCGCGCACGCTGCTCGACGGCGTTCTCGCCGAGGGCGCAGCCGGAGGCCCGCGGGGGCGCGCGCTCCACCTCCTCGGGCTGACACGCCTGCACGAGAACAGCTTCGCGGACGCCATCCAGCACCTCGAGGAGGCGCTGCGCCACGTCGAAGCTCCGGCCGCGCGTGTCGCGCTCGAGATCGACCTCTTCTTTGCCAGGTTCAGCGCCGGCGATTGGGCGTATGGTGTCGCGCGAGCGCGCGCTCTGCTCGAGGAGGCGGAGCAGGTAGGCGATCCTGCGCTCCTCGCGCGCGCGCTGTCGATCGCGAGCAGCGCACGTCTCGTCGCCGGCGAGGGATGCGACCGCTGCGCCTTCGAGCGCGCGATGGCCCTCGAGGACGAGAGCGAGCCGGGGCTCATGCGCCCGACCTCGCTCGCCGGGTTCGCCGCCACGTACGAGGGCCGGCTGCGCGAAGCGATCGCGCTGGTGAGCAGGTCGTGCGAGCGAGCGCGCGAGCGCGGTGAGGACGGCGACCTGCCGTACCTGCTCGGCTGCCAGAGCGCGCAGCGCTGCTGGCAGGGCGATCTCGCGGGCGCCATCGCCTGCGCCGACGAGGCGCTGCTGATCTGTGACCAGATGGGAAGCGACACCATGCGCGCGGTCGCGCTCGCGCATCGCGGGCGGGCGCGGGCGCGCTCCGGCGACCTCGTGCGCGCGCGCGACGACCTGGCCGCGAGCCGGCAGCTCTTCGAGCGCACCGGATACAGGACGGGGCTTCTCTACCTGCTGCACGGCGAGGCCGAGCTCGAGCTGTCGCTGGGCGACGCCGCGGCGGCGGCGCGCGTGCTCGAGCCGCTGCTCGCCGTGGTCCAGGCGGTCGGTCTCGGCGACCCGTTCGACGCCGCCTTCGTCCCGGATGGAGCCGAGGCGCTGGCGGCGCTCGGTGACGTCGCCCGTGCCGCGCAGCTGCTCGATCCGTTCGAGGCGCGTGCGCGCGCCCTCGACCGCGACTGGGCGATCGCCGTCGCGATGCGCGCCCGCAGCACGATCGCCGCGGCGCGCGGCGATCTCGATGCCGCGCTAGAAGCCGCCCTCGAAGCGGTTGCGCGAGGGGCCGCGATCGAGATGCCGCTCGATCGCGGCCGCGGCTACCTCACGGTCGGCCGGCTGCGCCGCCGGCGTGGCGAGCGGCGGCTCGCGCACGAAGCGCTCGAGCGGGCGCGCACGATCTTCCACGAGGTGGGCATGCCCGTCTGGGCCGAGCGTACCGAAGACGAGCTGCGACGCATTCCGCTCCGGCGTTCCGCCGACGACGGACTCACCGCGACCGAGGAGCGCGTGGCGCTTCTCGCCGCCGCGGGGCGCACCAACCAGCAGGTGGCCCGGGCGCTGTTCATGAGCCCGAAGACCGTCGAGGCGAACCTGTCGCGGGTCTACGCGAAGCTCGGCATCCGCTCGCGCGCCGAGCTCGGCGCCCTCATGGCGGAGCGCGCACGGCCGCCCGCCCGCCCTCAAAAATAGGGAAACCCCCGATGCGAGCCCCGCCTGGGCTCGCCTATCGCGTCGCGTCGTACGGCGACGCGTGCTCGCGCG
>JBFMAS010000009.1:0-6481 GCA_040755575.1 Thermodesulfobacteriota bacterium | reverse complement strand
CAAGGACCGCGCGCTGCTGCGCGCGGCAGCACGCGGCGAGGCGCCGTAGGAGCGGCGCATCCTCGCGGTCAGCCCGCCGCGCGCGCCCGCGGCGCGACGCGCTCCACCGCCACCGGGAACCCGTTCAGCAGCGCCATCCCCGCGAGCGGCTCGATCGCGCGGTGATCGATCAGCGCGTTGCAGTTCGGGCCGGTCGACTCGCGCACGAGGCGCCGGTTGGTGGTGAAGCCCTCGCCCCGGCCGTGCGGCAGGCTCACCACGCCGGGCATCATCTCGTCGCTGACGCGCACCTCGACCTCGACCGCGCCGATCCGGCTCTTGACGCGCGCGCGCTCGCCGTCCGCGAGGCCGAGCCGGGTCGCGTCCTGCGGGTGGATGCGCAGCCGGCGGCAGCGCTCGCCGCGCATCAGGTGGGGCACGTTGTGCAGCCACGAGTTGTTCGAGCGGTTGTCGCGCCGGCCGACGAGGCGGAACGGGTAGGCGCCGTCCTCGTGCCAGGGGCCCGTGCCGGCTGCGAGCGTTTCGTCGAGGCGCGCGAGCTCGCGCGAGATCTCCTCGTGCTCGAGGTGGACCTTCCGGTCGCGCGTCAGCAGCTTCTCCCGCAGGACGCCCGTGCGCAGCTCGCCGAGCTCGATCCCATGCGGGTGCTCCGCGAGACGCGCGAGCGACAGCCCGTCGCGCCACGGCAGGTACCTGTCGCCGAACGGCCCCGTGCGGATCATCGCGTCGAGGATCCAGCGCGGCGACACGTCGCGGCCGAAGAGCTGCAGCGCCCGCCGCACCCCGCCACCAGCGCGTTGTCGATGTACTTGAGGCCCATGGCGTCGCCGAGCAGGGTGAAGATCTCCCACTCCTGCTTCGCCTCGCCGAGCGGCGCGATCACCGGCTCCGTCCACTGCGCGTACGGCTGCGACATCAGGTTCGTGTGCAGGACCGGGAAGTCCTCGCGCTCGAGCGCCGTGGTCGTCGGCAGGATGTAGTCCGCGAGCGACGCGGTCTCGCTCATGTAGAAGTCGAGCACCACGCGGAGCTCGAGGTCGCGCATCGCCGCGGCGAGCGCCGGGCCGTTCGCGACCGACAGCACCGGGTTGCCGGCGGTGACGACGAGCGCGCGCACCTGCCCCTCGCCGGGCGTCGTGATCTCGTCGGCGAGGACGCCGGCCGGCAGCTCGCCGAGCACGCCCGGGAAGTCGCCGACGCGCGAGCGGTGCTCGCCGTAGCCGTCCAGGCCGAGCCGCCCGACCGTCGCCGCGAGGTCGATCGGGCCGTCGGAGAAGACCGCACCGCCCGGCCGGTCGAGGTTGCCGGTGACGACGTTGAGCACGTCGAGGCTCCACGCGGCGAGCGTGCCGAACGTGCCGCACACCACGCGGCCGTACGCGCACGCTCCGTCGGCCGCGGCGAGCTCGCGCGCGACGCGGCGGATCGTGCCGGCGTCGACGCCGGTCCGGCTCGCCGCGCGCTCGGGCGTGAACGGCGCGAGCTTCGCGCGCAGCCAGTCGAGGCCGAGGACGTTGCGCGCGAGGAACTCGCGCGCCTCGAGGCCTTCCTCGAGAATCACGTGCGACAGCGCGAGCAGCAGCAGGACGTCGGTGTCGGGGCGGACGAAGTGGTGCTCGTCCGCGATCTCCGCCGTCTCGGTGCGCCGCGGGTCGATCACCACCACCTTGCCGCCGCGCGCGCGGATGTCCTCGATGCGCCGCTTGGCGTCGGCGACGCTGATCAGCGTCCCCTGCGAGACGACCGGGTTGGTCGCGACGACGAGCAGGTAGCGCGTGCGCGCGAGGTCGGGGATCGGCAGGCGGAATGACGCGCCGTAGAGGAAGCGCGCCGCCAGCAGCACGCCCATGTTGTCCTGCGAGCCCGCACCGTAGCTGTTGCAGCTGCCGATCGCCTTGATCCAGGCGCTCGAGTAGATCCGGTGGCTGTACGAGTAGCCCGCCGGGTTGCCGGTGTAGAGCGCGATCGCGTGCGGGCCGTGCTCGCGGCGAATGCGGTTCAGACGCTCGGCGATCTCGTCGATCGCGCGCTCCCACGCGATCCGCACCCACTGCCCGTCGACCTTCTTCATCGGGTGCAGGATGCGGTCCGGGTCGTGCGTCACCTCGTGGAAGGTCACGCCCTTCGGACAGCAGTAGCCCTTCGAGACGACGTGCTCCCTGTCCGGCCGCAGCCGCGTCACGCGGCCGTCCTCGACGGTCGCGACCATGCCGCAGTAGACCTCGCAGATCCGGCAGTACGTGACCTTCTCTTCGACCATCGCGCACCTCCGCGCCGCGCGAACGAGGCGCGCGCGACCCTGCCTCCTCGATGCCGCAAGCGCCCGGCGGAGCCAAGGGGTGCGCGCGCGTGCCCGGACGAGCGCTGCGCAGAGCCGTTCGGCGGCTGCCTGGACCCGTTCGCCCGGCGGAGGCGGCAAGCGAAAGTACCGCGATTGACACCCCGTTCGCGGCCGACGTAGGTCTGAAGCGTCCGCCTGCACGCACCGCGCCGTCGGCGGGCGTCCGCAGCAGCGAGCGCGCGAGGCCCCGCATCGCCGGCTCGCCGCGCAAGAACTCCGGAGGGAAACCCATCGTGCTTCCACGAAGCTCAATCATCGCCCTGGCTGCGCTGTTCGCCGCGGCGGCTCCCGCCGCAGCGCAGTCCGGCCTGCAGGTGACGCCCGACGGCGCCCGCACACTGGTCAGCAAGGACGTCGGCGGCGAGCGCTGGTCGATCGTGCGCTCCGCGGATTCCGTGTCGGGCAACGTCTACTACCCGGACGGCGCCGACCCGAGCTTCGTCTGGTGCGAGGAGCTCGGCGCGGCCGAGGGTGAGATCGACTACGCATGCTCCGGAGCGGAGCGCTGCACGGGCTCGCCCTGCACGCCCGCGCAGTGGTCGGAGATCGGCCAGGTGGCGCTGCCCGAGTCGTTCTTCGAGCCGGAGGACGGCGGCGATGGCGGCGACGACGCGCTCGCGCTGCGCGCGGTCGCGGCGCCGCAGCAGGAGACGCCCGGCTCGGGTGTCCAAATCACTCCCGACGGCGTGAGCACGCTGGTCAACAAGGACCTCGAGGACGAGCGCTGGTCGATCGCGCGCTTCGCCGACGACGAGGTCGTGACCGGCATCGTCTACCGCGGCGAAGGTGCGGAGCCGAGCTTCGTCTGGTGCGAGCAGACCGGCAGCGGCGGCGGCAACCTCGAGCTCGACTGCTCGGGCGCCGACTCGTGCCGCAGCGGACCGTGCACGCCGGACCAGTGGACGCCGCTCGGCGAGGTGACCGTTCCCGAGTCGTTCTTCCAGCCGCCGCCCGAGCGCGAGATCACGCCGGACAACGCCGCGCAGCTCGAGCTCGCCTGGGACTTCCCGCTCACCTCCGGCGTCACCGCGCCGCCGCTCGTGACCGACGAGTTCGTCTACGTCGGCTCGTGGGATGCGATGCTCTACGCGCTCGACCCCGAGACGGGCGCGCTCAGGTGGTCGTTCCCGACCGGCAGCGGCGGCTTCGGCATCCAGGGCGGCGTGACGCTGATCCCCGGCAGCGAGGACATCCTGTTCGGCGACTGGGTGACCAACGTGTTCCGCCTGAACGGGCGCACCGGCGAGCTCGTCTGGAAGGTGCAGGTCGGCGACGCGGCGGTCGACCACATCTGGTCCGCGGTGACGGTCGCGAGCGGCCGCATCTTCGTCGGCATCGCCTCGCACACCGACAACCCCTGCACCAACGGGCGCACGGCGGCGCTCGACCTCGACACCGGCGAGCTCCTGTGGGAGCGGCAGAACGTCCCGGAGCGGGTGTGCCGCACCGACACCGCGATCGCGTGCGAGGACTCCTCGGACTGCCCCGAGAACGGCGAGTGCGTCGAGGGCCGCGGCGCCGGCGTCACCGCGTCGCCCGCCGTCAGCGAGGACGGCGAATGGGTCTACGTCAACGCGGTCGGCTGCTACACCTTTCCCTCGATCGGCGACTCCGACTCGATCATGAAGCTCGACGCCGCGACCGGCGCGACGGAGTGGCTGAACCGCGTGCAGCCGCCCGAGCAGTTCGGCTTCTGCGCCCAGGACACGGCGACCGACTGCGGCACGGATGCGATGTGCGACGGCACGGGCCCGTGCCAGGAGAAGGGCGCCTACCACGACTTCGGCTTCTTGAACGGCCCGCTGCTGCTCGACGTCCCGGACGAGCGCGGCCGGCTGCGCAAGCTGCTCGTCTCGGGCAGCAAGGACGGCACGCTGTACGCGTTCGAGGAGGACACCGGAGAGATCGCGTGGACCAACGAGGTGCTGCCCACGCCGGTGTCGCCCGGCTTCGCCGGCTTCGGCCTCTTCAACGGCGCGATCGCCTACGAGAACGGGCGGATCTACGCGGCGCTGTTCGAGATGATCCCGCGCGCCAACCCGGCGCCGCCGCACCTGATGGCGTTCGACGTCCGCGACGGCAGCACGGTGTGGGAGGACGAGATCGGCCGCGCGTACGCGCACGTCGGCGTGAAGAACGACGTGCTGTTCACGGGAACGAACGACGTCCCCGACTACTTCGTCTACGACGCCGCGACCGGCGAGCGGCTCAAGACCTTCCAGCTCCCGGCGCCGACGTCGTCGCGGACGGCGATCAAGGGCGACACCGCCTACGTCGGCTACGGCATCGTCAGCAGCGTGGGCGGGGTGCGGGCCTACCGGCTGCCGTAAGCGTGCTGGTGACGGCGAGGAGTCGGGAGTATGGTCGCGCGATGACGAGCTGCAGCCTCTGCGGCGGAGAGCGTTCCGTCGAGGTCGTGCGCGTCCGCTGGCCCGCGCGCCTGGCCCTGCTCGCGCTGACCTTCCTGATCGTCGCCTTCGGCGTCGCGCCGCGCATGGTGCCGATGCTGGAAGGCGTGCGCGACGGCTTCTCGCCCGCCGTGCCGGCGGCGCTGCTGGCGCTCGTCGTCGGGCTGGCCGCCTTCGTGGCCGGCTTCGTGCGCCTGCGGCGGCCCGTGTGCAAGCGCTGCGCGACCGCCGAGCCGAGCTGGCTCTTGACGCCGGTCGCGGCGCGCGGCGCCGTTGCCCCCGCGCCGGAGGCCGTGCCGGCCGGTGACGCCGCGCTCGCGAGCAGCGGGCGGCGCAGCTTCCTCGCCGCCGCCGGCGCAGTCGGCGCGAGCGGCGTCGCGACCGCCGTCGCGGGCGGGGCCGGGGTGATCTTCACCAACGGCGGCTGGCGACCGGTCGCGCGCGACATCTTCCTCGCCGACGTCGAGAAGACCGCGCCGACGCAGCGCCCCGAGTGGCAGGGGTCGCGCATCAAGAGCTACCGCCGCCTCGGACGCACCAACGCGATGGTGTCCGACATCTCGCTCGGCTCGGGGCAGATCAAGGACAAGGCCGTCGCCGTGCGCGCGATCGAGCGCGGCGTCAACTACTTCGACACCGCGCCCGACTACTCGCACCACACCTCGGAGCTGCTCCTCGGCGAGGCGATCCGCGAGACCGGCGGGCGCGACCGGATGTTCCTCGCGACCAAGTTCTGCACCGCGGAGGGCCACCTGCCCGACGACACGCCGGTCCCCGAGATCATCCGAGCCGTCGAGGGCAGCCTGCAGCGCCTGCAGACCGACTACGTCGACCTGGTTCACATCCACTCGTGCGACCGCGTCGAGCGTCTCCTCGCGCCGAGCTTCCACGAGGCGTTCGACCGCCTGAAGGAGCAGGGCAAGGCGCGCTTCCTCGGCGTCTCCACGCACACGCCACGCCTGGAGGAGGTCGCGCGCGCGGCGATCGACTCGAACCGCTTCGACGTCATGATGCTCGCGTACCACCACGGGCTGTGGCCGCGGATCGGCGAGATCATCGACGAGGCGCACGCGAAGGACGTCGGCATCGTCGCGATGAAGACGCTGAAGGGCGCGAAGGCGACCAGCATCCCGGGCATGAAGGATGACGCGGTCGCGTACTCACAGGCCGCCTTCCGCTGGGTGCTCGCGAACCCGTCGGTGTCGTGCCTGGTGGTGTCGTTCTCGCAGCTCGAGCACTGCGACGAGTACCTCTACGCCTCCGGCACGCAGCTCGAGGACCGCGATCAGGCGCTGCTGCAGCGCTACGACCGTCTCGCGAGCGCCGACTACTGCCGCCCGCACTGCGGGCTCTGCCTCGGCTCGTGCCCGAACGGCCTGCCGATCGACACCGTGCTGCGCTACGACATGTACTTCGCGGACTACGGCCGGGTCGAGATCGCGCGCGAGAAGTACGCGAAGCTCGTGCACGCGGGGCTCGACGCGTCGAGCTGTGCTGCATGCCCGGCGCCGTGCGCGGGCGCGTGCCCGTGGGAGCTGCCGATCCGGGCGAAGATGGTGCGCGCGCACGAGCGGCTGATCGAGGTGTGACGGCCCACGCGGCGCGGGCACGAGCGTGGGATCCCGGCCTTTGAAACCGCTGGCACCGCGCCCTAAGCTGTCTCCGTCATGACCAGCGAGCGACACATCGTGGTGACCGAGCCGGATCTGCTGCGGCTGAGCCGGCTGATCGC
>JBFMAS010000008.1:0-2063 GCA_040755575.1 Thermodesulfobacteriota bacterium | reverse complement strand
GAGCGTACCTTCGTCGCCCGCTTGACGATCGAGCTCCTGCGTCCGGTGCCGCTCTCGCCGCTCGCGATCCGAGCCGCCTTCGAGCGTCCGGGCAGGAAGGTGCAGCTCGTGCGCGCGTCGCTCTTCGCCGGTGAGACCGAGGTCGCGCGCGCGACCGGGCTGCGGTTGCGCCGCGCGCCGCTGCCCGTGCCGCACGATCTGCCGTCGCCGCTGCCCCCGCCGGGACCAAACAGCGGCCATGCGAGCTTGCCGCCGTGGGCGGAGCAGGTGCAGTACGAGGCCTTCCACAGCCGCGCGGTCGAGCATCGCTTCGTCGCCGGCAGCTTCCTCGAGGCGGGCCCGGCGACCGACTGGATCCGGCTGCGCGTGCCGCTCGTCGCGGGCGAGGAGATCTCGCCGCTCTGCCGCGTCGCGGCCGCCGCCGACTTCGGCAACGGCGTGAGCTGGGTGCTGAGCCGCAACGACGGCTGGGCCTTCATCAATCCCGACCTGACGATCTACCTGCACCGCTACCCGGAGGGCGAGTGGGTGTGCCTCGACGCCGTCACGCTCGCCGGCTCGCAAGGCGCCGGCATCGCCGAGAGCCGGCTGTTCGACGAGCGCGGCGTGATCGGGCGGTCGGTGCAGAGCCTGCTGCTCGAGCGCGAGGGCTGAGCAATGCATGACCGGCCCGGGCCAAGGGCCAGGTACCTTCGGCGCGGATCTCCGGATAGCGTCGAGGCATGCTGACGAGAAGGCTTGGTGGCAACGGGCCCCGGGTGTCCGCGATCGGCCTCGGGTGCATGGGCATGTCGGAGTTCTACGGCGCTCGCGACGAGGGCGAGGCGATCGCGACGATTCACCGCGCGCTCGACCTCGGCTGCACCTTCCTCGACACGGCCGACATCTACGGGCCGTTCACCAACGAGGAGCTGGTCGGCCGCGCGATCGCGGGACGTCGCAGCTCGGTGTTCCTCGCGACCAAGTTCGGCATCGTGCGCGATCCGGACGACGCGACCGTGCGTGGCATCGACGGCAGCCCGGCGTACGTCGAGCGCGCCTGCGACGCGAGCCTGCGGCGGCTCGGCGTCGACGTGATCGACCTCTACTACCAGCACCGCGTCGACCCCAAGGTGCCGATCGAGGAGACGGTCGGCGCGATGGCGGAGCTCGTCACCGCGGGCAAGGTGTGCTTCCTCGGGCTCTCCGAGGCGAGCGTCGAGACGCTGCGCCGCGCGAACGCCGTGCACCAGATCACGGCGCTGCAGTCCGAGTACTCGCTGTGGAGCCGCGACCCGGAGGACGGCGTGCTCGACGCCTGCCGCGAGCTCGGCGTCGGCTTCGTCGCCTACAGCCCGCTCGGGCGCGGCTTCCTGACCGGCGAGATCAAGAGCGAGGGCGACTTCGCGCCCGACGACTACCGCCGCATGTCGCCGCGCTTTCAGGGCGAGAACTTCGCGAAGAACCTGGCGCTGGTCGACCGCATCCGCGACATCGCCGCCGACAAGGGCTGCAAACCCGCGCAGCTCGCCCTCGCCTGGGTGCTCGCGCAGGGCGAGGACGTCGTGCCGATCCCCGGCACCAAGCGGCGCCAGTACCTGGAGGACAACCTCGCCGCCCTCGACGTCGATCTCACCGACGCCGACCTCGCACGGATCGACGAGGTCGCACCGAAGGGAATCGCCGCGGGGCAGCGCTATCCCGAAGCGATGATGCAGCTCGTGAACCGCTGAGCCCGCGCCGCGCCCGCCTGGTGTCGCTCGTCGCGCTCGAGCGACGCCGTGCCCACGGCCGGCGCCCCGGCGCCCGCACGCTCCGCCGGCGGCGTCACGCTTCGCTTCGTACGTATACTTGACAACGTTTCATCCGCGCGGGAGCGTGTAGCGACCGCGCGGCGCACGAGCGTATCCGCCGAGACGCGCGAGCCCGGAGGTCGCAACCGCTCCGGCGCGGTGGGCGAGGTGGCGGTGGGGTTCCCGCTTCCCTTCCCTCCCTTCCCTTTTCTTCCGCGAGGCGACCGCGCGACGCAGACCTGACGCGGACGCGGGGGGGGGGGCGGTTTGCCGGTGGAGCGACTTCCAGGG
>JBFMAS010000007.1:0-2090 GCA_040755575.1 Thermodesulfobacteriota bacterium | reverse complement strand
AGGCCGACGCGCCCGCGCAGAGCGCCGCCGCGCCGGCCGCACACGCGCCCGCGACGGGAGCCGAGCAGGCGTACTCGGTGCAGCTCCACGTGCACGGCTCGTTCAGCGAGGGCGTCGGCAGCATCGACTCGCACAGCCACGAGGCGACCGAGGTCGGCGCGGACGTCGTCTGGTGGAGCGACCACGACTTCCGCATCACCTCGCACGGCCACGTCTCGACCTTCGGCTTCGAGGACTGGACCGAGGCCATGCCGGAGGACGGCAGCGTCGTCGTCCGCCGCGGCAAGCGCCGCCGGCGCGTCAAGGAGCTGGTCGCCGACCCGGCGCACTCGACGGCGCGCGGCGAGGCGACGTTCGTCGCCGACGATCCGCGCGAGGGAGCGCGCAGCCTGCTGCTGCGCGCGACCGGCGAAGGCGGCGACGACGGGACCTTCGCTGCCTACCGCGTCGCGCTGCAGGCCGATCGCGGCCTCTTCAAGCGGCCGCTCGCGTCGGAGGTGACGCTCGAGCTGTCGGTGTTCGCCGCGAGCCTCGGTCCCGACGCGCGCGCGTTCGTCGAGATCGCGATGTCGGAGCACGCGCCGCGCGAGGGGCTGCCGCTCGCCGTCTACCGCGTGCGCTACGTCCTCGGCGATCCGGACGCCCGGCCGGTGCGCGAGGGCACGACCTTCGTCGTACCGCTGCCGTGCCGCCCCGGCGAGTGGAACGACCTCGCGCTGCCGGTGAGCCGCGACGCCGTGCGCGGCTTTCCGTTCATCCACGGCGAGGACAACAGCCTCGGCACGATCTACCTCGGCGTCGAGGCGCGCCGCGGCGCGACCGCGGCGGCGCGCTTCGACGACCTGCGCATCGTGCAGGGGATCTCCGGCCCGCAGGTCTTCGCGCGCCAACGCGGCCTGATCGACGCGGTCGCGCGCGACTACCCGAGGCTGCGCCAGCTCCAGGGCGTCGAGGTGTCGTGGCTCGGGCACCACCTGAACGAGTTCAGCGTCGACACGCGGCTCGTCGACTACGACGCCCTGCTCGCTGGCGAGGCCGGCGCGAAGGGCCAGGAGCGGCGCGACCGCATCACGCGGCGCATCGTCGACGAGATCCACGCGCGCGGCGGCCTGGTGTCCTACAACCACATGTTCGGCGCGATGATGGAGGGCAGCCCGGCGCGCTGGACACGCGAGGAGGTGCTCGACGAGCTCAGCGCGCAGCGCGTCTTCGGCGCCGACATCCTCGAGGTCGGCTACCGCGACCGCGGCGGCCATGCGCTCGCCGACCACCTCTGGGTGTGGGACGAGCTCGCGCGGCGCGGGCTGTTCCTCGTCGGCACGGGCGTCAGCGACTCGCACGGCGGTCCCGAGCAGCGCTGGCGCACCGACGCGAACAACTTCGTGAGCTGGATCTACGCGCGCTCGCCGGACAAGGCCGACCTGCTCGACGGCCTGCGCGCCGGCCGCGTCTTCTTCGGCGACCTGGTGCTGTTCGACGGCACGCTCGACCTGACGACCGCGCGCGGCGCGCGCATGGGGCAGATCGTCGTCACGGACAGGGCGAGCGAGGAGCTGACGGTGCGCCTCGACGGCCTCGCGCCGGGCGACGAGGTGCGTCTCCTCGTCTCCGGCGTCGAGGTCGCGCGCTGGACCGCGTCGTCACCCGCGCTCGTCGCAACGCAGGCGGTCGCGCTCGACGCGACGCGCCCGACGGTGGCGCGCGTCGAGGTGCACGCCGCGGACGGCGCCGCGAAGGTGTTCTCCAACCCGATCACGTTCGTGCGCGAGGAGCCGGCGGGCGACCGTCTCGGCGCGCGGCTCGTGCGCGGCGCGCGCTGAGCTCGCACGAGCCGGCGCCGGCGGCGCTCCAGCCTTCCTACCGAGCGAGCCGGCGCCGGTGCACGATCACGTGATGCCGCAGCTCGACCAGCTCGCCGCCCGCGGCCGCGAGGCGGCGCACGGTCGGCGCCAGCGGGCCGTCGCTGCGGGCGACGATCGCGACCAGGTCGCGCTCCTCGACGAGGCGCTCGAGCTGGCGGCGCTTGCCGCGGCGGGTGAGCGGCCGCAGGCTGTAGACGGGCCGGTCGAGGAGCAGCGCGTAGACGGCGC
>JBFMAS010000006.1:0-2080 GCA_040755575.1 Thermodesulfobacteriota bacterium | reverse complement strand
TCCGGCTGCGGCGACCGTGCGACCGGCGCCTGCGCCGACGGTGCTGCGAGCTGCACCGTCGGCGAGCGCGCCGAAGCGCGCGGCGTGTTCGTCGGTGCCGCCTTCGTCCAGGGCAACAGCGATCCCGAGTTCCGCACGACGCTCGTCGAGCACTTCAACTCCACCACGGCGCCGCTCTACTGGGAGTCGACGCAGCCGCGGCCGGGCGAGCTCTCCTTCGCCATCCCGGACGAGGTCGTGACGCTCGCCGAAGCGGCGGGCTTGCGCGTCCGCGGCCACCCGCTCGTCTGGGGTCGGCTCGGCCTCCCCGCCTGGGTGCGCGAGATCGATTCGGCGGACGAGATGCGCGCGACGCTGCGCGCGCACCTCGCGGCGGTGCTCGGCCGCTACCGCGGCCGCATCGCGCAGTACGACGCGGTGAACGAGCCGATCACCTTCCTCGGCGCCGACGAGGGCACGGGCGGTCTCGACGGCAACGTCTTCCACCGGCTCCTCGGTCCGACGTGGGTGCGCGAGGTGCTGGAGCTGGTCCACGAGCTCGACCCCGACGCCGAGCTGTACGTGAACGAGTTCGGCGTCATGACGCCCGGGCCGAAGCAGGACCGCTTCCACGCGCTGGTGCGGGAGCTGGTCGAGCAGGGCGCGCCGATCGACGGCGTCGGCTTCCAGGGACACGTCGGGCCGCCGTTCCTGCCCGACTACGATCCTACGGTCGACCAGATCGAGGCGGCGATCCGCCGCTTCACCGGCCTCGGGCTCAGGGTCGAGATCACCGAGGTCGACGTGACCATCGACCCCGGGGAGCCGGGCGCCCTCGAGCGTCAAGCAGAAACCTACCGCCGGCTCGCCCTCGCCTGCTTCGGGGTCCCCGGCTGCCGCGGCCTCACCACCTGGGGCGTCACCGACAAGCACACCTGGATCCGCGACTTCTTCCGCGTCGAGGGCGCGCCGCTCCTGTTCGACGCGGGCTACGCGCCGAAGTTCGCGTACGAGGCGCTGCGCGCGACGCTGGGCGGCCTGCTGCGCGAGCGCGCGGGCTCGTGAGCGCGCGCCGCACGCCGTCCGCTCCGCTCAGCCCGGGATGTGCACCAGCTCGAGCTTGATGCCGTCCGGGTCGGCGAAGAACACGGCGTAGTAGCCCGGCACGTACTCGGGGTACTCGCGCGGGGCATCGAGGATCGTGCCGCCGAAGCCCGGCAGGTCGGCGGCGAGCGCGTCGACCTGCGCACGGCTCTCGGCGCGGAACGCGATCTCGCAGAGACCGACGCGGTCCTTCGAGAAGGTGTCCGACGTGAAGCGCGGGTCGCCCTGCTTGATCCAGAAGCTTCCGCCCGCGCCGAGGAAGCCGATGCTGCCGCCGTCACCGGTGTAGTCCCAGACGCCCGGGTAGCCGAGCCGCGGCATCAGCGCCTGGTAGAACGGCTTCGAGCGCGCGACGTCCTTGACCGTGATGAAGACGTGATGGATCCCGCCCAGGGTCGGCGCCGCGGTCGCCGTCGGCGGGCAGCCGCAGCCGGTCGGTCCGTCGTCGCTCATGGCTCGCGTGTAGCGCTCGCGCGCCGGCGGGCGCAATGCGGGGCACGCGGGGGCGCACTCTTGTGCTCGACCGTGCACACCGGCACGCTGGCCGCGGCCCCACACCTCCGCAGACGCGGACCAGGAGGAGACGATGACGCGCTCGACGGTGCTCCTGCTCGTTGCCACCCTGACCTCGCTCGCCGGCGGCGCGAGCGCCGCGGAGCTGGTGACGCCGCCCATCCAGGTGACGGCCGGCAACTCGGGCGTCTGCCTGATCACCAACAGCAGCAACAAGGCGCGCGAGGTGACGGTCGAGGTGCGGGGCGGCCCCTCCGGCAACGTCATCTTCACCAACGGGCCCGTCGTCCTGCAGCCGCGCAGGGTGTTCGGCGCCGGAAGCGGCGACGGGCCTGGGTTCTTCTATTGCCGCTTCATCGTCGAGGGGCCGAAGAGCGCCTTCCGCGCGAGCGGCGGCGTCTGCAACACGCCCTGCAACGGCACCTCGACCGCGGTGCTTGCAGCCCAGTGACGTCCCGTCACTTGGCGGGCTTGAGGATCGTCC
>JBFMAS010000005.1:0-2417 GCA_040755575.1 Thermodesulfobacteriota bacterium | reverse complement strand
CAGCGTCGCCGCGCCGCCCACCACGGCGAGCAGGCCGGCGGCGATCTCAGACGGGTCGCGCCTCGAGGTCCGCGACGCCACGGCGAGCAGCAGCGACGCCGGCAGCAGCACGGCGATCGACGCCGCGAACGGCGCCGTCAAGCACAAGGGCACCGTGGCGTGCGGAGCGATCGCCCGGTTCAGCCAGAGCGCGATCGTGGCGTCGGCGACGCCGAGCACCGCCGAGGCGACGAGCAGGCCGCCGACGACGGCGGACGAGGCACCGTGCGGCGCTGTCCATACGCAGCCCATCGGGCGCCGTACGCGAGCACGACACGTGCCTGGAGCGGCGACGCGCGATGCTCGCGCGCGCCGGCGAGGGGAGAGGCGCTTGACGCCCGCCGCTGAATCAGGGCGTCAAGCGTTGCAGGACCCTGCAACGGTTCGCTGCACCGTCCCGGGGAGCGCCTCAGCTCCAGAGGCTGCGCTTGCGCGCCCGCAGGCCCCGCCGGCTTCCGTTCGGGTTCGGGCGCCGGCGCCCGTCGTCGAAGCCGCCGCCGCCCCCGCCCCCGCCGTCGCCGCGCGGCTCGAAGAACTGCTGCGGGGGCGGCTCCGGCGCGAAGCTGCGCGGCGCGAAGCGCTCGCCACCGCCGCGCGGCGCGAAGCCGTTCGGACGGAAGCCGCCCGGGGCCGGGCCACCAGCGGGCCGCGGCGGCGGCTTGTCGTCGGCATCGTTGACGCGCAGGCGGCGGCCGCCCATCTCGTGGCCGTTCAACCGCTGGATCGCGGCCGCACACGCGTCTTCGTTGGCAAATTCGACGAAAGCAAAACCTCTCGAACGCCCGGTCTCGCGATCCGTCCCGATCCTCGCCTTCACGACCGGACCCACCTCGGAGAAGAGCGACGTCAGCTCCTCCTCCGTGGCGGAGAAACTCAAGTTACCCACAAACGCGGTTCTCGACACAAACCTTCCTTTCGGCTTCGCTTCCGCAAAATGGCTGCCTTTCACAGCCTTCCCCATGGATCGATCGGCGGCCTGTAGCACGACGCTTCAAGCGCCGACAAGTACGAAGATTCAGTGAAATCAACCCCAGAGCCATCCCATGGCTCGCTCGACGAAGCGGCTCACGCGCACGCTGTACGGAAACCAGGCAGCATCACGCGGCCGCTTGCCGGAGTCGATGCGGATCGCACACGGGCGGGTGAACGCACGTACTCCCTCGATGCCGCCGTGACGCGTGCCGATGCCGCTCTGCTTGACGCCGCCGAAGGGGAGCTCCGGATCGCCGGCGTTGAGGATGCAATCGTTGATGCAAACCGATCCCGTCGTGAGACGCTGCGCGAGCTGCAAGCCGCGCGCCAGATCCGAGGTCCAGATGCTGGCGTTGAGCCCGAACGGGCTCTGGTTGGCGAGCGCTACTGCCTCCTCCTCGTCACGGACACGACATATGGGAACGACGGGGCCAAAAGTCTCGTCCCTCATTACATCCATTCCGACGTCGACGCCAGTGAGCACGGTGGGCGCATAGAACTGCGGCCCGAGGTCGGGACGGCGCTCGCCGCCGATCGCCACCGTCGCGCCGCGGTCGCGAGCGTCGGCGACGTGACGCTCGACGACGTCGAGCTGCGCCGCGGTGGTCAGCGGCCCGACGTCGACGTCGCCCGCGTTCGGGCCGATGCGCAGGCGCGCCGTCTTCTCGACGATGCGCCGCACGAGCTCGTCCGCGACGTGATCGACGACCAGCAGGCGCTCGACCGACATGCACACCTGGCCCGCCATGAAGAAGCCGCCCCACACCGCCGCGTTGGCGGCCCGCTCGAGGTTGGCGTCCTCGAGGACGATCATCGCGTCCTTGCCGCCGAGCTCGAGCAGCACCGGAGTCAAACGCCGGGCGGCGCGCTCCATCACGCGCCGTCCGGTCTGCGGCGATCCGGTCACCGCGATCATGTCGACCTCGTCGACCAGCGCCGCTCCCGTCGGGCCGTCGCCCGTCACCACCTGCAGCACGCCGTCGGGCAACGCCGCCGCCATCGCCTCGACCGCACGGCGGACCGCGAGCGGCGTCACCTCGGACGGCTTGACCACCACCGCGTTGCCGGCCGCGAGCGCGTAGATCGCGTCGCCGAGCGTCAAGGTGAGCGGCGCGTTCCACGGTCCGATGACGCCGACCACGCCGTGCGGCTTGTGCAGGACGAGCCGCCGCTTGCCCGGCCCGAAGCGCCGTCCGACCCGACGCGGCGCGAGCGCGCGCGGCGCGAAGCGACAGGCCGCGCGCACGTCGAGGCACACCGCCACCGCCTCACCGGTGACGTCGAAGCGCGGCTTGCCGGTCTCGCGCGCGAGCAGCTCGATCACCTCGCCGCGCACGCGGACGAACGCGCGTCGCGCCGCGCGCAGCATGCGGCCGCGCTCCCGCACCGGCGTCGCAGCCCACGCG
>JBFMAS010000004.1:0-7718 GCA_040755575.1 Thermodesulfobacteriota bacterium | reverse complement strand
ACCACGGACGCGCCCTCTGCGGCGCACGCTCGCGCGTCGGCCAGGACCTCGCGCGCCGTGAGCGGCACGCGCGGGTGCTCGGCGCGCGACGTCGCGCCGTTCACGGCGACCTCCAGCATCAGCGGTTGCAGCGACATGCGGTTTCCCCCCCGATTGACATCCCGCTTCTCGAGCGGTACCCGAAGAATGCACCTTTTAAGTCGAATCCAGCGAGGTTCGGAAAGGTCATGAATGAGAGCACCATCCAGCGATCCACCTAGCCGCATCGTCCTCGATGCGGCAGGCGTCGGTCGCGCTCTCGCTCGCATCGCGCACGAGGTCGTCGAGCGCAACAAGGGCATCGACGCGCTCGGCATCATCGGCATCCGCTCGCGCGGCGACCACCTGGCGCGACGCCTGCAGGGCGAGATCAGGAAGCTCGAAGGCGAGGAGGTGCCGTTCGGCGCGATCGACATCACGCTCTATCGCGACGACATCAACCGCGGCGCCGACCACGCCGTCATCAAGAGCACCGAGATCCCCTGGGAGGTCGACGGCAAGACCATCCTGCTGGTGGACGACGTGCTGTTCACCGGCCGGACGATCCGGGCCGCGCTGGACGCGCTGATGGACTTCGGCCGCCCGCGCGCCATCCAGCTCGCCGTGCTGGTCGACCGCGGCCACCGCGAGCTCCCCATCCGGGCGGACTACGTCGGCAAGAACCTCCCCACCCAGCATTCCGAGAAGGTGCAGGTGCGCCTGCGCGAGGACGACGGCATCGACGAGGTGGCCATCCTGCCGCCTCCAGCCGTGGCCGCCGCGGGCGAGAAGCGTCCGGGCGCACGTCCGGCGCGGAGGGCATGAGCGATGGCCATGCTGTTCGAGCGACGCCACCTGCTCGGGCTCGAGGGTCTTTCCGCCGAGGAGATCACCTTCCTGCTCGACACCGCGGAGTCCTTCAAGGAGGTCTCGGAGCGCGAGATCAAGAAGGTGCCGACTCTGCGCGGCCGCACCGTGGTCAACCTGTTCTACGAGGCGAGCACGCGCACGCGCACCTCCTTCGAGATCGCGGCGAAGCGGCTGTCGGCCGACACGGTGAACCTGTCCGCCAACGCGTCGTCCGCCAGCAAGGGCGAGACGCTCACCGACACCGCGCGCAACCTCGCCGCGATGCGGCCGGACGCGATCGTCGTCCGCCACCCCTCGGCCGGCGCGCCGCATCTGCTCGCCCGGCACGTCGACTGCCCCATCATCAACGCCGGCGACGGCGCGCACGAGCACCCAACCCAGGCGCTGCTCGATCTGCTCACGATCCGCTCGCACAAGGGGCAGATCGCCGGCTTGACGGTGGCGATCGTGGGCGACCTGCTGCACAGCCGCGTCGGACGCTCGAACCTGTTCGGGCTCAGGACGATGGGCGCGCGTGTACGCTTCGTCGGCCCGCCGACGCTGGTGCCGCCGCACTTCGCCGAGCTCGGTGCCGAGCTGGTCAACGACCTGCACGAGGGGCTGCGCGACGCCGACGTCATCATGATGCTGCGCATCCAGCGCGAGCGCATGAACGGTCGCTACTTCTCGTCGCTCGACGAGTACTCGCGGCTCTACTGCCTGTCGGTCGACGCCGTGGCGCGCGCCCGCAAGGACGTCATCATCCTCCACCCGGGACCGATGAACCGCGGCGTCGAGATCTCGAGCACGGTTGCCGACGGTCCCTACTCGGTCATCATGGACCAGGTGACGAACGGCCTCGCGGTGCGCATGGCGACCCTCTACGTGCTGGTCGGAAGGCGGCGCGAGGTCGAGGTCGAGGAGACGGACACCGCGGCGCCGCTGCGCCGCGCGGCGGCCGCCGAGTAGGCCGGAAGCGAGCGCGAGGAGCATGAGCAACGGGGAGGAGATGCGGGCGGGGCAGGTCCTCGTCGCCGGCGGGACGGTGGTCGATCCCGTCAAGCGGACGCAGCGCCGGGCCGACGTGCTGGTTCGCGCCGGCAAGATCGCCGCGATCGAGCCGCAGCTCCGCTCGAAGGTCAAGGGTGTCGCCGTGATCGACGCGAGCGGCCAGGTCGTCGCGCCGGGGCTGGTCGACATGCACGTGCACCTGCGCGAGCCCGGCTTCGAGTACAAGGAGACCATCGCCACGGGTACGCGGGCCGCGGTCGCGGGAGGCGTGACCGCGCTCGCCTGCATGGCGAACACGCGCCCGGTGAACGACTGCCCCGCCGTGACGCGCTACATCCTCGAGCGCGCCGAGGCCGCGGCGCTGGCGCGCGTCTACCCGATCGGCGCCGTCTCGGTGCAGCTCGCGGGCGAGCAGCTCGCCGAGTACGCGGGCATGCACGAGGCCGGCATCGTCGCCGTGTCCGACGACGGCATGCCGGTCATGGACGCCGAGCTCATGCGGCGCGCGCTCGAGTGCGCGCGCATGTTCGACATGCCGGTGATCGACCACGCCGAGGACCGCACGCTCGCCGCCGGCGGCGTCATGCACGAGGGTGCGGTCGCGCTGCGCCTCGGGCTGCGCGGCATCCCGTCCGCGGCGGAGGACGTCATGGTGGCACGTGACGTCGCGCTCGCCGGGCTCACGGGCGGCCACCTGCACGTCGCGCACATCAGCAGCGCGGGCGCGGTCGAGATGGTGCGCCAGGCGCGCGCGGCGGGCATCCACGTGACCGCCGAGGTATCGCCGCACCACCTGTGGCTCACGCACGAGGCGGTGGAGGGGTACAACACCAACGCCAAGATGGCGCCGCCGCTGCGCAGCGTGGAGGATCGCCAGGCGCTGCGCGCCGCGCTCGCCGACGGCACGATCGACACGATCGCCACCGACCACGCGCCGCACCACCGCGACGAGAAGGACGTCGAGTTCGACCACGCGGCGAACGGCGTCGTCGGGCTCGAGACGCTGCTGCCGCTGACGCTGCGCCTCGTCGAGGACGGCCTTCTCGACTTGCCGACCGCGATCGCGAAGATTACGTCGGAGCCGGCACGGATCCTGCGCTTGCCGGCGGGCCGGCTCGAGGTCGGCGTTCCGGCCGACATCGTCCTCATCGATCCCACGTACGAGTGGGTGGTGAGCAGCGCGACGCTGCGCACCAAGAGCAAGAACACGGCGTTCGAGGGCTGGACCATGCGCGGCCGCGCGATGGTCACGCTCGTCGACGGGCGCGTGGTCCACGACGAGCGCGCGAGCGGTCCCGCGGCGGCGACCGCGAGCGCCTGAGGAAACGGAATCGACGGTGACGCAGACGACGAAGCGGACGGGGACCGCCGAGCGGCGGCCGGCGCTGCTGGCGCTGGCCGACGGAACGACGTTCCGCGGGCTCGCGTTCGGCGCCGAGGGCGAGGCGAGCGGCGAGGTGGTGTTCAACACCGCCATGTCCGGCTACCAGGAGATCCTGACCGATCCCTCGTACGAGGGCCAGCTCGTCGCGATGACGTACCCGGAGATCGGCAACGTCGGGGTCAACGCCGCGGACGTCGAGTCCGCGAAGCCCTACGTGCGCGGCTTCATCGTCCGGGAGTACTGGCCCGAGCCGTCGAGCTGGCGTGCCGAGGAGACGCTGTCGGACTACATGGCGCGGCACGGAATCGTCGGCATCCAGTGCATCGACACGCGCGCGCTCGTACGCCACCTGCGCACGGCGGGTGCGCAGCAGGCGATCATCTCGACGCACGACCTCGATCCCGACTCGCTCGTGCGCCGCGCGCAGGCGCTGCCGGGCCTCGAGGGGCAGGACCTGGTGACGGCGGTCACCTGCCGCGAGCCGTACGACTGGGACGAGGGCCGCTGGCGGCTCGGCGAGGGGTACGTCCGGGGCGAGGACCTGAAGCACTTCGTCGTCGCCTATGACTACGGCTTGAAGCGCAACATCCTGCGCAACCTGGTCGACGCCGGCTGCCGGGTGCGCGTCGTGCCGGCGCAGACCCCGGCCGAGGACGTGCTCGCCCTGAAGCCCGACGGCGTCTTCCTGTCGAACGGCCCCGGCGACCCCGATGCCGTGACGTATGCGAAGGACGAGGTGAAGAAGCTGATCGGCGAGGTGCCGCTGTTCGGCATCTGCCTCGGCCACCAGATCCTCGGCCTCGCGCTCGGCGGCCGCACCTACAAGCTCAAGTTCGGCCACCACGGCGCGAACCAGCCGGTCAAGGACCTCGCGACCGGCAAGGTCGAGATCACCTCGCAGAACCACGGCTTCGCGGTCGACACGGAGTCGCTGCGCGGCACGGCGCTGCTCACGCACGTCAACCTGAACGACGACACGGTCGAGGGGCTCAAGCACGAGCGGCTGCCGCTGTTCTCGGTGCAGTACCACCCGGAGGCCTCGCCCGGGCCGCGCGAATCCGCCTACCTGTTCAAGCGCTTCGTCGAGATGATCGAGCGCGAGTCGAAGTGAGGCCATGCCGAGACGCACCGACATCCACTCGATCCTGCTCATCGGCTCAGGTCCGATCGTCATCGGCCAGGCGTGCGAGTTCGACTACTCCGGCGCGCAGGCGTGCAAGGCGCTGCGCGAGGAGGGCTATCGCGTCATCCTGGTGAACTCGAACCCGGCGACGATCATGACCGATCCCGAGTTCGCAGACGCGACCTACATCGAGCCGGTGACCGCCGAGATCCTCGAGCTCATCATCGCGCGCGAGAAGCCCGACGCGCTGCTGCCGACGATCGGCGGCCAGACGGGTCTCAACCTCGCGCTCGAGCTCGCCGAGGCCGGCGTGCTGGAGCGCCACGGCGTCGAGATGATCGCCGCCGATCCCGACGCGATCAAGAAGGCGGAGGACCGCGACCTGTTCAAGGAGGCGATGGTGCGGATCGGCCTCGAGGTGCCGCGCTCGGGGATCGCGCGCTCGCTCGACGACGCGCGCAGGATCCGCGACCAGCTCGGCTACCCGATGATCCTGCGCCCGTCGCGTACGCTCGGCGGCATGGGCGGCGGCTTCGCCTACGGCGACGAGGACTTCGAGACCGCCGTCAAGTGGGCGCTCGAGGCGTCGCCGCACCACGAGGTGCTGCTCGAGGAGTCGGTCGAGGGCTGGAAGGAGTTCGAGCTCGAGGTGATGCGCGACCGCATGGACAACTGCGTCGTCGTCTGCTCGATCGAGAACCTCGACCCCATGGGCGTGCACACCGGCGACTCGATCACCGTGGCGCCGATCCAGACGCTGACCGACAAGGAATACCAGATCATGCGCGACGCGGCGTTCGCGATCATGCGCGAGATCGGCGTCGAGACCGGCGGCTCGAACGTGCAGTTCGCGGTCGACCCGGCGACCGGGCGCATGGTGGTGATCGAGATGAACCCGCGCGTGTCGCGCAGCTCGGCGCTCGCGTCGAAGGCGACCGGCTTCCCGATCGCCAAGATCGCCGCCAAGCTCGCCGTCGGCTACACGCTCGACGAGCTCAAGAACGACATCACGCGCGAGACACCGGCCTGCTTCGAGCCGACGATCGACTACGTCGTCACCAAGATCCCGCGCTTCACCTTCGAGAAGTTCCCGCAGGCGGAGGACCGGCTGTCGTCGCAGATGAAGTCCGTCGGCGAGGTGATGGCGATCGGGCGCACCTTCAAGGAGAGCCTCGGCAAGGCGCTGCGCTCGCTCGAGATCGGCATCTCGGGCTTCGACCCGACCGCGGGGACCATGCTCGACGAGCGGCTGCGCGAGCGGCTGCGGGTGCCGAACGCGCAGCGCCTGCTGCTGATCGGCGACGCGTTCCGCCGCGGCTGGTCGATCGACGAGGTCCACGCGCTCACGCGCATCGACCGCTGGTTCCTGCGCAACATCGACGAGATCATCCGCGCCGAGGGCGAGATCGCCCGCGCCGGCGAGCGGGCTGCCGCGCACGGCGGCCTCGACGCGATCTCCGGCGAGGAGCTGCTCGCCTGGAAGCAGCTCGGCTTCTCCGACCGGCGCATCGCCGAGCTGATCGATGCCGAGGAGGACGACGTGCGGGCGCTCCGCCTGCGCCACGGCGTCACGCCGGTCTACAAGACGGTCGACACGTGCGGCGCGGAGTTCGCGGCCTACACGCCGTACCTCTACTCGACCTACGAGGAGGAGGAGTGCGAGGCTGCGCCGAGCGGGCGGCGCAAGATCGTCATCCTCGGCGGCGGGCCGAACCGCATCGGCCAGGGTATCGAGTTCGACTACTGCTGCGTGCACGCCGCGTTCGCGCTCGAGGAGGACGGCTTCGAGACCATCATGGTCAACTGCAACCCCGAGACGGTGTCGACCGATTACGACACCTCGGACAAGCTGTTCTTCGAGCCCCTCACCCTCGAGGACGTGCTGGCGATCGTCGCGCGCGAGCGGCCCGACGGAGTGATCGTCCAGTTCGGCGGGCAGACGCCGCTCAAGCTCGCGGTCGCGCTCGAGAAGGCGGGCGTACCGATCATCGGCACGCCGCCCGACGCGATCGACCGCGCCGAGGACCGCGAGCGCTTCAAGGACCTGCTCGACGACCTCGGACTCAAGCAGCCGGCGAACGGTACGGCGCGCTCGGTCGACGAGGCGGCGGCGATCGCGGCGCGGATCGGCTACCCGGTGCTGCTGCGGCCGAGCTACGTCCTCGGCGGCCGGGCGATGGAGATCGTGCGCGACGAGGACGGGCTGCGCGACTACATGCAGCGCGCCGTCAAGGCGTCGCCCGACCACCCGGTGCTGGTCGACAAGTTCCTCGACGCGGCGATCGAGCTCGACGTCGATTGCGTCGCCGACGGGCGCGACGTGGTGGTGGGCGGCGTGATGGAGCACATCGAGCCGGCCGGGATCCACTCCGGCGACTCCGCGTGCTCGCTGCCGCCGCGCCTCGTGCCGCGCGACGTGCAGGACGAGGTACGCCGCCAGGCGATCGCGCTCGCGCGCGAGCTCGGCGTGGTGGGTCTGATGAACGTCCAGTTCGCCGTCAAGGACGGCGAGGTCTACGTGCTCGAAGTGAACCCGCGTGCGTCGCGCACGGTGCCGTTCGTGTCGAAGGCGATCGGCCGGCCGCTCGCGAAGATCGCGGCGCGCGTCATGGCCGGCAAGACGCTGCGCGAGCTCGGGGTGACGAAGGAGATCGTCCCGAGCCACCTGAGCGTCAAGGAGTCGGTGTTCCCGTTCATCAAGTTCCCGGGCGTCGACACGCTGCTCGGCCCGGAGATGAAGTCGACCGGCGAGGTCATGGGCATCGACGTCGACTTCCCGCGTGCCTTCCTCAAGGCGGAGGATGGCGCGAGCACGGTGCTGCCGGCGGAGGGAACCGTGTTCCTGAGCGTGCGCCCGGAGGACAAGGACGAGCTCAAGCCGATCGCGGCGCTGCTCGCCGGCGCGGGCTTCGACCTCGTCGCGACGCGCGGCACGGCGGAGTTCCTCGAGGAGACCGGCGTTCCGTGCCGCACGATCAACAAGGTGCGCGAAGGGTCGCCGCACATCGTCGACGCGCTCAAGGCCGGCGACGTCGACGTCGTTTTGAACACGACGTCGAGCCCGGAGTCGATCGTCGACTCGTTCTCGATCCGGCGCACGGCGCTCGAGACCCGCACGCCCTACTTCACGACCATCGCCGGCGCCGCCGCGGCGGCGCTCGCGATGGTCGAGCGCGCGCGGGGCGCCGTCACGGTGCGCACGCTGCAGGAGTTCCACGGTGCCCTGAAGGCGGCCAACGGGCGGTAGGCATGCCGCTCGAGCCTCGGATACCCGCGCGCCGCGCGGAGCGAGCCGGGGCCTCCGCACGAAGCGCGGCCGAGCGAAGCGAGCGG
>JBFMAS010000003.1:0-2604 GCA_040755575.1 Thermodesulfobacteriota bacterium | reverse complement strand
CGGCTACGTCGACCGCGTCGACGTCGAGGACGGACGCACGCTGGTCCGCGATCTGAAGACCGGCAAGGCGCACCCGCGCACCGGCAAGGAGGCCGCTGCGGACCATCGCCGTGACGTGCAGCTCGCCCTGTACGGCATGGTGCTGCGCCAGACCGCCGCCGAGCACGGCCTGCCGAGCGAGGTCTGCGCCGCGTACGTTCACATGGACGCGCACGAGCCGGAGCGCGCGTTCCGCGACGACTTCGCCGACCTCGAGACGCTCGCTCGCGGCTGGCTCGCCGCCGCGCGGCGGCTGCTCGCGAGCGCTGCGCTCCCGCGCACGCCCGACCCGGACGACTGCAGGTACTGTCACTTCGCTCCCGTCTGCGGCCGCGAGCCCCACGCTCGTGCGCTGCGGGTGCTCGTCGAGACCGAAGAGATCGCCGGCCCGTTCCGTCACGTGAAGCTCGGGACGGAGGCCGAAGCGTCGCCGAGGGACGAGGCGTGAACGCTCCCGCACGCCGCGAGGCCCCGGACCAGCGCGAGCGGGACGCCGCGATCGCCGAGCGCGCACGCAACGTCGTCATCGACGCCGGTGCGGGCACGGGGAAGACGACGATCCTGGTCGAGCGCGTCGTCCGCATGGTCGCGCCGCCCGACGGCTCGGACGCCGCCGCCGTTCCGATCTCGCGGATCGCCGCCGTGACCTTCACGCGCCGCGCCGCCGGCGAAATGCGCCTGCGCATCCGCGAGCGGCTGCTCGGCGAGCTCGCGAGCCCGGGCGTCACGGCTCCCGGCCGCGCGCTGCTGCGCGACGCGCTCGCCGGCCTCGACACGGCCCACGTCGGGACGATCCACAGCTTCGCCGACCGGCTGCTGCGGCTACGTCCCGTCGAGGCGCGGCTGAGCCCGTCCTACGAGATCGCGGAGGACAACGACGCGCTGGTCCGCGAGACCTTCGAGATCCTGCTGCACGCCGCGCAAACCGGAGCCCTCGCCGGCGAGGTGCGCGGCACCGACGCCGAGCCTCTCGCAGAGGAGGCGCAGCGGACGGTCGTCGACGCCCTTCGTGCGGGGCTCCGCCGCGACTCGGAGGAGCTCGAGCACTACACGCGCTTCGGCCTCGACGCCCTGGTGCGCGAGCTCATCGACCATCGCGACGTGCCGCCAGTAGCGCCCGAGGTGCGCGCCTTCGACCGCGATGCGTTCGTCGCGGCGGTGCGCGAGCTCGCCGCGCTGGTCGCGACGGTCGGCGGCGACTCGAGCGGCGCGCGCTGGCTGCGTAGGACGTCGCGGCTGCTCGCCGGCCTCGCTGCCGAGGAGGATCCCGTCGCCATCCTGGCCGCGACACACAAGCGCCTGCGTGGTCCTCACGACTGCAAGAAGGGCACGGGGTTCGGCGGCGACGAGACAGCGTGGCGCGCGTGGAAGCTGTTCGACGAGGACCGCTACAAGAGGGAGACTCGAGAGCGGCCGCTGCGCGACGACATCCTCGAGCCGCTGCGCGCGTGGCTCGCGCCGCGCCTCGTGCGCCTGTTCCCCGTCGTCATCGCCCTGTACGGGAAGGTGAAGGAGCGCCATCGCGCGGTCGACCAGATCGACCTCCTGCTCGAGCTGCGCGCGCTCTTGCGCGACGACCGCGCGTCGCGCGCGTTCTACCAGTCGCTGTTCGACCACGTGCTGGTCGATGAGTTCCAGGACACCGACCCGCTGCAGGCCGAGATCGTAGTGTTCCTGTGCGAGGACGGCGCAGAGGCGGCGTCCTGGCGCGACGCGCGGCTCGCGCCCGGGAAGCTGACGATCGTCGGCGACCCGAAGCAGTCGATCTACCGCTTCCGGCGGGCCGACATCGGCATGTACGACGCGGTCCGGCGGCTCGTCACCGCGCAGGAGCACCTGACGGCAAGGCTGTCGGCGAACTTCCGCAGCGTCGAGCCGCTGATCCGCTTCTTCAACGACCGCTTCGCCGGGCTTCTCGGCACGCCGCGCGACGACGGCGTGCCGTTCGACGCGGCGACCGGCGAGGTGTTCCACCAGGATCTGGAGGTCGGGCGAGCGGACGGCGCGAGCGCTCCCGCCGTCGAGATCCTGCCCCACGCGCACCCCGAGGGAAGAGACGAGAAGATCGACGCGCAGCGCGACCTCGAGGGCGAGGTCGTCGCGGTCCATTTGCGCCAGCTCGTCGAGCACGGCGGCCGCACGATCCCGGACCCCGTCACGCGCGAGCAGCGCCCGCTGCGCTGGGGCGACGTCGCGGTGCTGACGCTGTCGACTTTCACGCTGCCCCGGCTCTTCAAGTCGCTCGACCGCTTCGCCGTGCCGCACGCGGCGCGCGGCGGCCGCCTGTTCCTCGAGGACGACCTGCAGCGCCGCTTCATCCTCGGCCTGCGCGCCGTCGCGAACCGCGACGACGGCCCTGCCCTCGCGGCTCTGCTGCGCCCGCCGTTCTTCGCCGTCGACCCGCTCGACCTCCTGCGCGAGCGCGCGCACCGCGCCGCCGGCGCGAGCGAGCCACCGCACGACGACGAGGCCGCGCGCCGCGCGCACGAGGCGCGCGAGATCGTGCGCGAGCTGCGCGCGCGCCGCTTCGAGCGCCCGCCCGGTGAAACGGCACGCGCGCTCCTC
>JBFMAS010000002.1:0-2880 GCA_040755575.1 Thermodesulfobacteriota bacterium | reverse complement strand
TCCTGCGAGCCGCAGCGGCCGGTACCCGTGCTGATCCACCACGGACGCCAGGACGAGGTGATCGACGTCGTCGAGGCGCGCCGCGCGTTCGAGGCGTGGCAGGAGATCGACGGCTGCAGCACCGGGACCGCAGATCGTCAAGAAGAAACACCGGGCGAAGCCGCGTGCCGGGCGGCGGGTCGCTGCCGCGACGGCGTGACCGTCGAGTACTGCGAGGGCGACTTCGCCCACCGCTGGCCCGCGCCGGCCACCGAGCGGATCTGGCGCTTCTTCGCCGCCCATCCCCTGCCGGCGCGAGAGTGACGCCCGGAGCTCGCGCGGCAGGGGGCGCGGGCTCCGGGCGTCGTCGGCGGGATCAGCGCTGGCCGCGCCGACCCTTGCGACCCTTGTGCGCCTCGAGCTCGGCGAGGGTCACGCCGCCGCTGCCGTCCGCGTCGAGCCGCGCGAAGAGCTTCTCCTCCATGCGGCTGCGCAGCAGCTCGTGGAAGGTCACGAACTCGGTCGCGTCGAGCGAGCCGTCGCCGTTCTGGTCGGCCTCGCCGAACACCTCGCTGCGCACCGCCTCGAGCTCGGCGGGATCCCCGTGGCCCGGGAACGCGGCCGCCGCGGCCGGCAGCGCGAGCAACACGAAAGCGGTGGCAAGGTTGCGGAACTTGTTCATCGTCGACTCCATTTCTTCTTTCCGTCTTCGTTCTGCATCCCGGGAACTCCGGGGCGCACTCGTTGTACGAACGACGCGTGCGAATCCGTCGCGAGCGTCGCGCGCCTGCGGAAATGCGCGACCGGGGCGTGGCACGCGGCTTGCGCCCGCAGCTCGCATGAGCATCACGCGCTTTCTCGACCTCGAGCCCGTGTTCAGCGCGGACGTCGAAAAAGGAACGATCCTCTTCATCGGGACCGCGACCGTGCTCCTGCAATATGCGGGGTTCACGGTGCTCACCGACCCGAACTTTCTGCACCGGGGCGAGTACGTTCGTCTCGGCTACGGCCTGCGCTCGCGCCGTTTGACCGACCCGGCGCTCGACATCGATGCCCTGCCCGCGCTCGACCTGGTCGTGCTGTCCCACCTCCACGAGGACCACTGGGACCGCGTCGCGGAGGCACGCCTGCCGCGCAGCCTGCCGATCGTTACCACGCCGGAGGCGGCCGACACGCTCGGGCAGAAGGGCTTCCTCGCGCCGGAGCCGCTCGCGACGTGGCAGACGCTCGCCGTGTCGCGCGGCGACGTGACGCTGCGGATCACGTCGATGCCCGGGCGTCACGGCGGCCCGACGATCTCGCGGCTTCTGCCGTCGGTGATGGGCAGCCTGCTCGAGTTCGAGACCGACGACGGCGACCTGCTGCTGCGCATGTACATCACCGGCGACACGCTGGTGTACGAGGGGCTGCGCGAGATCCGCCATCGCTACCGTGACATCGACCTCGCGCTCCTGCACCTTGGCGGCACGCGCGTGGTCGGCGTGCTCGTGACGATGGACGGACGGCAGGGGGTCGAGGCGATGCGGATCGTCGATCCGAAGATGGCGATCCCGATCCACTACGACGACTACACCGTGTTCAAGTCGCCGCTGTCGGACTTCCAGCACGAGGTCGAGGCGGCGGGCCTCGCGTCACGCGTGCACTACCTGCACCACGGCGAGACGTACCACTTCACCGGCCGCCCGACGCGACGGCGCGCCGCCTCGCCGCTGCAGCGGGACGCTTTCCCCGCCGGCTGAGGCGCCGCTCCTCCCGTTTCCCCGGCCGCGCGAATCGTGCCACACGTCGCACGAGCGGGTCCGGACGAAGGAGGATCGGCGTGGCGGTGACGAGGATCGAGAGCGAGAGCCTCCGCCTGGAGGTCGCGCCGGAGTCCGGTGCGAGCGTCGTCGCGCTCGCGGCGCGGGTCCGCGACGGCTGGCTGCCGGTGCTGCGCGAGACGCCCCAGCAGGCGATCGACGAGCGCAACTCGTCGCTGATGTCGTGCTTCCTGCTCGCGCCGTGGTCGAACCGCCTGGCGGAGGCGCGCTTCGTGTTCCTCGGCCGGACCTTCCAGCTCCGCGCCAACACGCCCGAGGGCTACGCGATCCACGGCGACGTGCGGAAGCGGCCGTGGCGGACGGATCGCGTCGAGCGCGACCGCGCGTCGTTCAGCTTCGCGTCGCGGGACTTCGCGGACGTCAACTTCCCGTTCCCGTTCTCCTGCCGGCTCGACTACGCGCTCGCTGGGCGCACGCTGACGATCGCCGCGACGCTCGCCTCGGAGGCGGCCGAGGCGATGCCGGCGGGGCTCGGCTTCCACCCGTACTACCGCCGCACGCTGCTCGACGACGCCGAGCAGGTCGAGATCGAGGCGCACCTCGCGCGCGTCTACGACGAGCTCGTCCCGACGCGTCCCGCGGTGGCCGTTCCGCCCGAGCTCGACTTCTCGGACCCGCGTCCGCTCGGCGGACGGGAGCTCGACCGCTGCTTCGCCGGCTGGGACGGTGCGGCGACCATCACGTGGCCGGGGAGCGGCGTCCGGGCCCGCGTCGCGTGCGAGCCCCCGCTCGACCACGTGATCCTGTTCGCGCCGGCCGGCAAGCCGTTCTTCGCCCTCGAGCCGGTCAGCCACTCGAACAACGGCTTCAACCTCGCAGCGCTCGGCGACCCCGACGCGGGCATGCGGGTCCTCGAGCCGGGCGCCTCGCTGCGCGCCGTCTTTCGCTTGACGATCGAGGCTTGAGCGCGCGCAGCGCGGGCCGAGCGAAGCGAGCCGGGGGAGGAGGCTCCACGTGTACAGACCGGGCAGATAGGTAACAGGACAGACCGGGCGGATGGGTAACAGGTCGCGGCGAGGAGGACCTCGCCATGCCCTGGAAGGAGATCTGCCCGATGGACGAGCGGGGGAAGTTCATCGTC
>JBFMAS010000001.1:0-4924 GCA_040755575.1 Thermodesulfobacteriota bacterium | reverse complement strand
CGACCTGCTCGCCGGTCTCGGCGTCCTCGAGGACGACGCGCCCGACGTCCGGCAGCTCCGCCTCGCGCGGGTCTGACACCACCACGCCGACCAGATCGTGGCGCCGCGCGGTGATCTCGAGCGTGCGTCGGAGCGCGTCCGGGACGCCGGCCGGGCCGGGCAGCAGGAAGTCGGACAGCAGGAACGCGACGGCGCGGCGCTTCAGGACGTGGTTCGCGTACTCGAGCGCCCCCGTCACGTTCGTGCCCCGGCCGCGCGCCGCGAAGAACAGGATCTCGCGCACCACGCGCAGGACGTGGCTGCGCCCCTTGCGCGGCGGGACGTACTGCTCCACTTCGTCGGTGAACAGGATCAGGCCCACCTTGTCGTTGTTGCGGATCGCGGCGAACGCGAGGACGCTCGCGACCTCGGCCGCGAGCTCGCGCTTGCTCTGCGCGACGGAGCCGAAGTGGCCGGAAGCGCTCAGGTCGACGAGCAGCACGATCGTCAGCTCGCGCTCCTCGCGGAACTTCTTGATGAACGGGCGCCCGGTGCGGGCGGTGACGTTCCAGTCGATCGCCCGCACCTCGTCGCCCGGCACGTACTCGCGCACCTCCTCGAAGTCCATACCCCGGCCCTTGAACACAGAGTGGTACTGCCCCGCGAAGGTCTCGCGCGCGAGGCGTCCGGTGCGGATCTCGATGTGGCGCACCTTGTCGAGGATCTCGCGCGTCTGCTCGGCGGTGAGGCTCACGGGACCGGGATCGTGTCGAAGATGCGGCTGACGATGTCCTCGCTGCGCATGCTCTCCGCTTCGGCCTCGTAGCTCACGACGACGCGGTGGCGCAGCACGTCCATGCCGATGGTCTTGACGTCCTGGGGCGTGACGTAGCCGCGGCCGGCGAGGAAGGCCGTCGCCTTCGCGGCCAGCGTCAAGTAGATCGTCGCGCGCGGTGACGCGCCGTAGCGGATGAAGGGCTTGAGATCGAGCTTGTAAGCCTCGGGCTCGCGCGTCGCCCAGACGATGTCGACGATGTAGTCCTTCACCTTGTCGTCGATGTAGATCGTGTCGGCGACGCGGCGTGCCTCGAGCACGTGCGCCGGGTCGAGCACCGGCGTGACCGCGGGCAGCGGCGCGGCCGTCGCCATCAGGTCGAGGATCTGGCGCTCCTCCTCCTTGCTCGGGTAGTCGACCACGACCTTGAGCATGAAGCGGTCGACCTGCGCCTCGGGCAGCGGGTAGGTGCCCTCCTGCTCGATCGGGTTCTGCGTCGCCATGACGAGGAACGGCTCCGGCAGCGGGAACGTCTGCTCGCCGATCGTCACCTGGCGCTCCTGCATCGCCTCGAGGAGCGCGCTCTGCACCTTGGCCGGCGCGCGGTTGATCTCGTCCGCGAGCACCAGGTTGGTGAAGATCGGGCCGTGCTTGGTGACGAAGCGGCCGTCCTGCGGGTTGTAGATCAGCGTCCCGACGATGTCCGCCGGCAGCATGTCGGGCGTGAACTGCAGGCGCTGGAAGCGCGCCTGGGTCGCGCCGGCGAGCGTCTTGAGCGACAGCGTCTTCGCGAGCCCCGGCACGCCCTCGAGCAGCACGTGGCCGTTGCCGATCAGCGCGACCAGCAGCCGGTCGATGAGCGTTCGCTGGCCGACGATCGTGCGCCCGATCTCGTTCTGCAGCGGCTGGACCCATGCGCTCGCGCGCTGCACGGCCTCGTTGATCGCCTGGATGCTCGTCTGCATGAAACCGAAAGCGTTGCCGACGGGCCGCGAAGTTGTCAAATCACCATCCCGTATGCGGACGATCGTGCTTTCCGGGTCGGCGTCGGGGATCGGCGCCGCGGTGCGCGGCCGGCTCGAGCGCGACGGCTGCCGCGTGCTCGGCGTCGACCTGCGCGATGCCGAGGTGATCGCGGACCTGTCCGCGCCCGAGGGACGCGAGCGGGCGGTCGCCGGCGTGCAGGCTCTCGCCGAGCGGGTCGACGGCGTCGTCGCCTGCGCGGGCATCGGCCCGCAGGCGGAGCCGCGCGCGAGGATCGCGTCGGTCAACTACTTCGGCGCCACGGCGCTGCTCGCCGGATTGCGGCCGCTGCTCGCGCGGGGCGACGCCCCGGCCGCGGTCGCGGTGTCGTCGAACTCGGCGACCATCTCGCCCGGCGCCGACGGCCCGCTCGCGGCCGCCTGCCTCGCGGACGACGAGGCCGGGGCGCTACGCCTCGCCGCCGAGCTCGACGGTGCGACGGTATACGCGGCCGCCAAGCTGGCGCTCGCGCGCTGGGTGCGGCGGCGCGCGCCGCACGCCGACTGGGCGGGGAGCGGCATCCGGCTGAACGCGGTCGCGCCCGGCGCCGTGCACACGCCGCTCCTGCAAGGCGGCCTCGACCACCCCGTGCTCGGTGCCGCCATCCGCGGCTTCCCGATCCCGCTCGGCGGCTTCGGCCGCCCGGAGCAGATCGCCGCCGCCGTCGCGTTCCTGCTGTCGGGCGACGCCTCCTTCTGCTGCGGCAGCGTGCTGTTCGCCGACGGCGGCTCGGACGCGCTGCTGCGTGCCGACGTCTTCTGAGCCAAATTGAATCTGCACTGGGGATGCAGTAATCATCCCGCGATGTCCGCGGACCGCTCCCCGCTCGTTCGGCTCGACGGCCGGCTCGCGCGCAGCGAGCGCTCGCGGCGCGCCGTGGTCGTCGCCCTGCTCGACCTGCTCCAGGAAGGCAACGTGCGGCCGACGGCGTCGCAGATCGCGCAGCGCGCCGGCGTCTCGCTGCGCTCGGTGTTCCAGCACTTCGAGAGCATCGAGACGCTGTTCGCGGCGGCGGCGGATCTGCAGATGGAGCGCCTCGCCCCGCTGTTCGTCCCGATCCCGGCGGGCGGCGCGCTCGCGGACCGGATAGCGACGCTCGTCGCCCGTCGCTCGCGGCTGCTCGAGGCGATCACGCCGGTGCGGCGCGCGTCGCTGCGGGTCGAGCCCTTCTCGCAGGAGGTGCGAACGCGGCTCGAGGGCGCGCGCTCGCGTGGCCGCGCCGAGGTGGAGCGCGTCTTCGCGCCCGAGCTCGACGCGCGGCCGCAGGCGGAGCGGCGGGAGGTCGCCGCCGCGCTCGCCGCGGCCGCGAGCTGGTCCGTGTGGGAGAATCTGCGCCGCCATCAGGGCCTGTCCGTGGAGCGGGCGCGCAAGGTGGTGACGCTCATGCTGGCCGCGCTGCTCGGCGCGGAGGCCGGCGCCGCGCGTCGCCGCCGCAGCCCGCGTGCGCCCGGTGCGCCGCAGGGCGGCGGCGAGCCCTCGGCGGCGTGAAGGAGCGAGCCATGTCGTCGGTCGAGAAGCAGCCCTCCTACCGGATCTTCGGCTCCGAGCTTTCGCCGTACTCGGTGAAGGTGCGCTCGTACTTCCGCTACAAGCGCATCCCGCACGAGTGGGTGGTGCGCAGCGCCGCGAACGAGGAGGAGTTCCGGCGCTACGCGAAGCTGCCGCTCGTGCCCGTCGTGGTCGCGCAGGACGGTCGAGCGTGGCAGGACTCGACGCCGATCCTCGAGCACTTCGAGACGCTCCACCCGGAGCCGTCGATCCATCCGAGCGATCCGGCGCTCGCCTTCGTCTCGGCGCTGATCGAGGAGTACGGCGACGAGTGGGGCAACAAGCCGATGTTCCACTACCGCTGGTTCTACGAGCCCGATCGGCGGTGGGCGGCGGAGCGGCTCGCCCGCAGCATGATGCCCGGGCTCGACGAGGCCGGGATCGAGAGCGGCATCGCGATGGTCGCCGGTCGGATGGTGCCGCGCCTCAGGCTCGTCGGCTCGTCGCCCGAGACGAAGGACCAGATCGAGGCGTCGTTCCTGCGCCAGGTCCGCATCCTCGAGGCCCATCTCGCGCGGCGGCCGTACCTGTTCGGGGCGCGGCCGGCGTTCGGCGACTTCGGCCTGTTCGCACAGCTCTACGAGTGCTCGACCGACCCGACGCCCGGCGCGGTGCTCCGCGAGCGCGGCCCGCGCGTGCTCGCCTGGATCGAGCGGATGCTGGCGCCGAGCGACGAGGGGCCGTTCGAGGATTGGCGGACGCTCGAGGCGACGCTGCTGCCGCTCCTGCGCGACGAGGTCTCTGCGGTGTTCGCGCCCTGGACGGTGGCCAACGCGCGCGCGCTCGCAGCCGGCGCGGCGGAGGTCGAGGCGGAGATCGACGGCAAGCCGTTTCGCCAGGAGCCGCAGAAGTACCACGCCAAGTCGCTCGCCGCGCTGCGCGCCCGCTACGCCGCGCTGCGCGAGCGCGCCGCGCTCGACGCGATCCTCGACGCAGCCGGCTGCCGCGCGTTCCTCGCCGCCGGCTGAAATCGAAAGTCGATTTCAGCGGATATTGCGATTTACGCCGGCCGGGTTCCCGCTCCGCGGGCGCTGTGGTAGCCTCGCCTCGGACGTACGCCTTCGGGGTTGCGCAGGCGGCAGGGAAGGAGGCTTTGCGTGAAGGGCAACAAGAAGATCATCGATGCGCTGAACGAGATCCTGACCGGCGAGCTGACCGGCATCAACCAGTACTTCGTCCACTACAAGATGTGCGAGAACTGGGGCTACAAGCGACTCGCGAAGAAGAACTACGAGGAGTCGATCAGCGAGATGAAGCACGCCGACGACCTGATCGAGCGGATCCTCTTCCTCGAGGGCGTGCCGAACATGCAGCGTCTGTTCAAGGTCGCCGTCGGCGAGACGCCCGCGGAGCAGCTGCGGCTCGACCTCGCGCTCGAGCTCGACGCGCAGAAGCGCTTCAACCAGACGATCGCGCTCGCGCGCGACGTCGGCGACAACGGCACCCGCGAGATGCTGGACGAGATGCTCGAGTCGGAGGAGGAGCACATCGACTGGCTCGAGGCGCAGCTCACGCTGATCGAGCAAGTCGGCGAGAAGATGTACCTGGCGCAGCAGATCCGCGAGGACGACGACTGACGGGCCCCGCGCAGGGCCCGCG